>CAYTGK010000006.1:17034-19528 GCA_964437305.1 uncultured Muribaculaceae bacterium | reverse complement strand
TAACTTATAATATTTTTACTTTGTTATTTTTATTAACTTTTAATTAACATTTATACTTTATAACTAATAATTTTAAAAAAGCTTATTTTAGACTATATAAAATTTATCAATCATACTTTTATTAAAGTTTTAATTTATATTTAACAATAAATATTGTCTATATTATGACTAATCTATTAAATATAAGTTATCAAGCATAATACCTGTTCCTTCAGCAACACTTGTTAAGGGACTTTCAGCTAAATAAATAGGAATTTGTAATTCATGTTCTAGTAATTCTTTTAAACCACCAATCAACGAGCCTCCTCCCGTTAAGATAGCTCCATTTTCTATAATATCAGCTGATAATTCAGGAGGGGTATCTTCTAAAACTGCCTTTGTTGCTACTACAATTTTGGAAATATCTTCAAACAAAGCTTCTTCAATTTCAGAACTATTGATTGTAATTATACTAGGAAGTCCTGTTTCTAAATCACGTCCTCTTACTTCCATATCTACATCATCAGAACTATCATAAACTGAGCCAATTTGATGTTTAATAGTTTGAGCTGTTTTATCACCAATTAATAAACGATATTTATTTTTTATATATTCTTTAATATCATTATCAAATACATTACCTGCAATTCTTAAAGACCGACTTACTACTATCCCTCCAAGTGATAATACTGCAATATCCGTTGTTCCACCACCAATATCTATAACCATGTTCCCATTTGGTTTACTAATATCAAGACCAACTCCAATGGCAGCTGCTTTAGGTTCTTCTTCAAGATAAACTTTTTTAGCCCCTAGTTTTTCAGCAGCTTCTCTAATAGCATTTTTCTCAACAGGAGTTGTATCAGCAGGACAACAAATAATAATTCTTGGTTTCTTAAACATTCCTCGTGCCTTAACTTTATTAACAAAATAATCAAGCATCATTTCCGTTATTTCAAAATCGGCTATAACCCCATCTTTCATTGGCTTAATGGCCCTTACTTTAAAAGGTGTTTTCCCAAGCATTTGATTAGCTGCATCACCAAATGCAAGAGGTCTTTTAGTCTCAGTATCAATGGCTACAACACTAGGCTCATTTAGCACAATTCCTTGCCCTTTAATATATATAAGAATATTAGCTGTTCCTAAATCTATTCCAATGTCTTTCATAATTCACCTCAATTATATTATTCCCATTAATTAGTAAATTATTTATAAATTAAAAAAGATGATTATAAATCACCTAATCTTTGACCAATTACTTTAAGTGGGTCAACATTAACACCATTTTTATATATTTCTAAATGTAAATGATTACCTAAAGACTCATTGATTTTATTAGTTCCACTAGTTCCAATTTTACTTCCTTGTGTAATAGCTTCTCCTTTTTGAACACTTATTTCACTTAAACCAGCATAAGAAGAAACAAATTCATTTTCGTGTCTTACCTCAACAATTTTTCCTAGCAATTCATCTTCTTTAATATCAATTACCGTTCCATCTAAAATTGAAACTACTTCAAAATTTTCAGAAGCTGTATAGTCAACACCTGTATTTTGCATATAAGTATCATTATAATATACTAAAGATTCTTTTTGTCTATCAATATCATCTTCAGAATTATAGAAATATCTTGCAATTTTTACATTTTCTGAAACATAAGGATTATTAACCGTTACTTCCACATTAATAACTGGAACAACATCACCTAAAACAACTGATGAAACATATGTTACATCTTTTAAGGAAGTATCATTGTCAGTTTCAATAGCTCGACTTGTAAAATATAATCCTAAAACTAATACAAATATTAAAGAAATATATAAAACAGGAAATACAAATGGTTTTAATTTCATAAATTCACCTCATTTAAAGTATTTCCTATTAATATTTTTTTATACATTTTTAAAATAATTTTAAATAAATAAAGTCATAAATAAAATTAGTTACTAAGTATATAATAGATAATAGAATAAGAAAATAAGCAACTCTAGCTTTTACAATTTGTCCTTTTTTAAAAATAGCATTAATATTTAAACCATCCATAGCCCAAGTTGTTAAAATTGTAACTAGCACATATAAAACAAACTTAGTCATTATTACTACCTTCAATTTTTTTAATTTTATTAATTCTTCTTTGATGTCTTTCTGCATTAGAAAAATCAGTTGTTATAAAATTCTCAACCATCATAATGGCTTCTTTTAAAGGTGTATCTCCTGAAAAAGCAATTGCATTTGTATTATTATCTAATCTTGTATATCTTGCTTCAAGAGCATTATTACATTTAGCACAGTAAACTCCTTTCATCTTATTTAACGCAATTGAAATACCAATGCCACTTCCACATATCCCAACTCCAAAATCAATTACCTTATCTTGAAGTTCATTACCTAAAATTTTAGCATAATCTGGATAATCACAAGACTCTTTAGAGTTTGTTCCATAATCATTAACTTCTATTACTTTATCATGATGTTTAAAATGTTCAATAAGTTTTTCTTTTAATTCATAACC
>CAYTGK010000006.1:0-16934 GCA_964437305.1 uncultured Muribaculaceae bacterium | reverse complement strand
TTACTTTATCATGATGTTTAAAATGTTCAATAAGTTTTTCTTTTAATTCATAACCTCGATGGTCAGAGGCAATACCTAATCTTATTTTTTCCAACTTTCATCACCATTCTTAATATATCATTTTCATAGAAAAAAAGCAACTAATAATAATATGTAAACTTAAAGGAAATTATTAATTTTTTGACTATCAATAACTGTTTTTAAAATTAAAAGTCTTATTTTATAACAATTTATTAAAAGTATTAGTATAAAAGTAATTAAATTTAATATTTACAATCAATTTTAATATTATAAATTATATATAAAAAAGGCTTATTCGCCTTTTTCAAATCCATATTTTTTATTGAACTTATCAACTCGCCCTGCACGAGATGCTCTAGTTTGTTGTCCTGTATAAAATGGATGACATTTAGAACATACTTCTACATTGATTTCTGGTCTTGTAGAAACAGCTTTAAAAGTTTCTCCACAAGCACAAGTTACAGTAACTTCATAATTTTTAGGATGAATACCTTTTTTCATTTTAATCTCCTTTCGCCATGACTTAATAAGTCATAGTAATAAATATTTCTTATGTAGTATATCAAAATTTTCTTTAAAAAGCAAGCATTTTTTAGAAGTCAAACCTAGTTCGTTGATATTAATAGTAAATTTCCGTTTTAACATTAAGTGAAAGTTAGTTTTACTATATAACTAAACAAATAGTAATAAATAATATAATGTTTCTTAAATTATTTAATATCTTTTATGAATAATACTAATTTTTTAACTTTTTATAATATTTTCTCTATTTTCTTGATTACTTCATTAGCAATTTTTAAATAACCTCGACTAGTTAAATGATAATCAGAAGCATTTGGTAAATAACTCTTATCTTGATTAATAGAATTATATATATCAACATAAATTATTTTATATTTATTAGCAAGATTTTGATACTTTTCATTTAAATAAGCAAATATTTCTTTAATATTCTTGTCATTATTATTATAAGGAGCATAATAACCAATTAAAACAATTTTTGCTTTCGATAAAGATACAACTTTTTCTAATAACTTATCCATATTGGAAATCATTTTATCAAGAACAGTTTGTATTTCTTTTAATTCTTGAGACTTACTATTATTTAAAATTTCTACTAATTCATCCATTCCAATAGCTAACGTAACTAAATCTGCTTCTCGAAGTTCTTTTTTGATATTATAAGTTCTATCATTATATAAAATTGCTTTATCATCATTAATATCATCTAAAAGTTCTATAATCTTATATTTATCTTTAGAATAATAAGCATTGTATTTATGAAGAAGATGATTGTTTTCAAGATAAGATTTTATATAATCATTATATCCATAACTATGGTTACCATAAGAATTTATTCCTTCATTTATCGAATCACCTAAAGACATATAGTCAATTTGATTATCATCATTAGCTTTATAAATTATAAATATTAAGAACAAAATTAAAACAACAGCAATTATTTTTTTCATTAATGCCTCCAAAATAAAAGATTAAAGATATTTTATTATATTTCTTTAATCTCTATTTTAGCACCTACGTTTGTCAATTTTTCTACTATTTCCTCATATCCTCGTAAAAGATGTTCAATATTTTGAATTTCGGTATCTCCTTCAGCTATTAAAGCTGCAACAAGTAGAGAAGCACCTGCTCTAAGATCGGTTGCTTGAACAATTCTTCCTTTTAATTTAGTTGGTCCACTTATTGTAATTGTTTTCCCATTTTCATTAATGTTAGCTCCCATTTTATTTAAATAAGAAACATTCCTAAAACGATTTTCATAAATATTTTCCGTTAAATGACTTATTCCTCTAGCTTGCGTGAGTAGGGTAGTGAAAGGTTGTTGTAAATCAGTTGGAAAACCAGGATATTCATGAGTTTCTATATCTGTTTTAGATAATTTATTTTGACTATCAATAATTAAATAATCTGAATGAATATCAATATTGGCTCCCATTTTTTCTAGTTCATCAGTTAATGATTTTATATGCTCTGGTATAATATTATCAATTTTTAAATAATCACCAAGTAAAGCTCCTATAATCGTGTAAGTTCCAGCCTCAATTCTATCTGGAATTATATCATGATTAGTTCCATGTAACTCTTTAACACCTTCTATAACAATAGTACTAGTTCCACCACCTTTAATATTAGCTCCCATCTTAGTTAACATCTCAATCAAGTCAGTTATCTCAGGTTCTCTAGCAGCATTTGTAATAATAGTTTGTCCTTTTGCTAAAACACTTACTAAAATAGCATTGATGGTAGCCCCAACACTTGTTACATCAAAAGATATCTCAGCTCCTTTTAAATCTTCAGCATCCATTTTAAATAAATAGCCATCTTCTTCAATCTTAACTCCAAGTAATTTAAAGGCTTTTAATGTTTGGTCAATAGGACGAGATCCAATTTGACATCCACCTGGAAAATACATTTCAATATGCTTAAATCTTGCAAGTAAAACTGCCATAAAATAATAAGAAGCACGAAGTTTATTAGATAATTCTTCAGGAATAGGTTTGTTTTCTAACTTTGTTGTATCTATTAAAATAGACCCACTTGCTCTTTTAACATCAACATTTAAATATTTCAAAGTTTTCTCTAAAACATCTATATCAGAAATATCAGGTACATTACAAATAGTCGTTGTTCCACTTGATAATAAAGTTGCAGGAATTAAAGCTACAGCACTATTTTTAGCACCACCTATACGAATACTTCCAGTTAATTTCTGATTTCCTGTTACTCGTAATACTTTCATTTATATCACCATTATATTTTATTTATTTAGATTGTTTAGGTTAATTTTTTCCCGAACGACATCTTTAATAGCTTGAAAGCCTGACCCAATTATCTTTCTTGGATCAATAACATCAGGATTTTCTTTAATAAATTTAGAAACTGCCTTACTCCATCTATCTTGAATATCAGAGTTAATATTAATCTTAGTTATACCAGCTTCTTTACATTTTTTTAAGACTTCAATATCAAGTCCACTTCCTCCATGTAAAACTAATGGTTTATCAATTTCATTATATAATTGTTCAATTAATTTATAATCAATATTTAATTTTCCTTTATAAATTCCATGAACAGTCCCAACACTAGCAGCAACTGAATCAATTCCTGTATCTTTAACAAAATTTTTACAATCTTCAAGTGTCGTATTAGTTCCAAGTTTTAAATCTTTACCATTAATTTGTCCCATTGACCCAATCTCAGCTTCCACAGAAACATCATTGTTTTTAGCATAGGCTACTACCTCTTTAACTTGTTCTACATTTTCTTTATATGGTTTCTTAGACATATCTAACATCACCGAATTAAAACCAGCATCAATAGCTCTTATACAACTTTCAACACTTGAACCATGGTCTAAATGTAAACAAACATCTGTTTTTATTTCTAAATCTGTTATTAAACTATATACAAGAGAGGCAACAACATCATATCCTCCCATATATTTTATAGCACTTTCAGAAACACCTAAAATAACTGGTGCTTTTAATTCATTACATTCTTCTAAAATACATTTTGCCCATTCTAAATTATTAATATTAAAATGAAAAATAACTTCTTTTTTCTTCTTAGCATTTGCAAGCATTTTTTTACTATTAACTAACATAATATCACCTCTTAAAGAATACTACAAAACTTAAAAAAAGTCAAAAAACAAAAAGCTCCTAAGTACTTAAAACTTAGGAGTTTCTTCTTGTGATAGTCCAAATATATCTAGTCCGATTGAAGCTTGGTCATAATAATCACCATTAAATTCAACCGTTGTATCTCCCATAAGTAAATAGTTACCCCAACAAATTTGTTCAATTGCATCTTGAGCTTCATAACTTAAATCACTAAATCTCACAAATTCTTCTTTATTATCAATTTTAAGTCTTAAAGGATTATTATATTTTATACATCTTATTAATTCATAAACTGTATAATTATTACATCTAAGAACTTTTTCATTTTCTCCTAAATTATAACCTTGATAAACAATTTCATTTCTTAAATCTGAAAAATATTTAATATAAGCTTTTTCTTCTTCACTTAATCCAGGAATAATTCTTTCAAAATGAATTCGCATTGGTGATGTTTCAAGATTTTGATTATCTTCACCATGAAAAATATGATTAGATAAATCCCACATATTCTGATAACTTACTGTATATAATTCCTGTAAATCAATCGTTGATAAATCAACATCTCCAATATTTACAACATCTTCTCCTTGATTTGGTATAATTGTTGTCCATAATTCTTTGCTATTACTAGGATTATAAGCTTCCATAGGATATGGAGTTGGTTCTAATCTTAATTCCTCATTAGTCATTGGATGGCTTGCCACATAAGGTGTAGATATTGGAATAAATGTTGGAACGGACGTTGGAATTTTGGTTGGAGCAACTGTAGGAGTTGGAGTAGGTGTAGATGTAGGAACAGTTGTTGGAGTACTAGTTGATGCTGTAAAAGGTAATGGTGTTGATGAATTAAATTCAAGAGTTAGTTCTGGAGTACTGTCAACATTTTTTTCTTCATTTTTCTTCTTTCCTAATTTATAAGCTCCTATTCCAATTCCTGTTACTACTAAAACAGCTCCAGCTGTTACTAAAGCAGCTAATTTTCTCGTATATTTTAGTTTTTTATATTCCTTAGATTTTTCTTCTTCATAATCATCGTCAAAATCATCGTCAAAATCGTCATCATAATCTTTTTCTTTCTTTGTTTCTTTTTTCTTTGGTAACTTTATAATATTTACTAACCCCTTAAATTTGTTAGCATTAACTATTCGATAAGTTCTCTCAATTGACTTTAAAGTATCATTATAAACTTGCATAAACTCATCATCATTTTCATAATCATAGCAACTTATAACTTCTTTGTCATTAAGAGCATATTCAATTTCAAAATAAGGTTCTTCTTCATCTTCCTTAGCTGTTAATTTCGTAATTACATCATCATTAGTATCAATGATATAACCATTTTCAACTAAAAAATTTCTAATCTTTTTGGTATCCTTATTTTCAATTAAAGTCTCAAGCCCTTCTGGATAAGTTCTCACTAATTCATTCATTAACTTATTATAATGATTTTTCTTTTCATCAAGAGACTCTCCAAAACCATATTTTTCAGTTCCATTTTCTTTTAAGACAACAAAACCTAAAACCTCATTTTTTTCATCATGTAAAACTACTAATCTTAATATTTTATTTTCCATAAATTCCCCTCACTTAATTGCCCATATTATATAATAAATCTTCTTAAATGTCAAGCCCATCATCATCTATTTTTATATGTAATTCTTTTAATTGTTTATCAAACACTTCACTAGGACATCCCATCATAGCATCACTTCCATTAGCTGATAATGGAAAAGCTACTAATTCTCTGATATTTTCTTCATCTTTTAATAACATCAAAATTCTATCAATGCCAGGTGCCATACCAGCATGAGGTGGAGCTCCATATTGGAATGCTTCATATAAAGAGGCAAATCTTGTCTTAACAACATTCTCATCATATCCAACAATTTCAAAAGCTTTCTTCATAATTTCTAACGAATGATTACGAACTCCTCCACTAGCCATTTCATAGCCATTACAAACAAAATCATATTGATAAGCAACAATATCAAGTGGATCTTTATTATTTAATGCTTCTAAACCACCTTGAGGCATTGAAAATGGATTATGAGAAAATTCAAGTTCTTTAGTATCTTCATTATATTCATAAAAAGGAAAATCATTAATAATACAAAACTCATATTTATTTTTATTAATTAAATCTAATTCTTGTCCAAGTTTACTTCTTAAATTTCCCATAATTTTAGCACATCTATTTTTATCAGCTACTATAAATAACACATCTTTTTCATGTAAATCTAATCTTTTAATTAAATTATTCTTAATATCCTCATTTAAAAACTTTGTTAAAGAAGATTTAAATTCCATTCCCTCATTTATTTTAATATAACTAAGAATTCCTTTTAAACCTTTAACATATTCTTCCATTTGTTTAAACCATGAGTTTGATTTATTAATATCTGATACTTTTATACATCTAATTGTTGTATCATGAAAAGCTTCAAAATCTGATTTACTTAAAATATCAGTAATATCTTCTATAATTAAAGGATTTCTTAAATCGGGTTTATCAGTTCCATACATTAACATTGAATCTTTATAATTAATTCTTCTAAATGGTGGTTTAGATACTTCTTTATTACCAAATTTCGTGAATACATCATAGAAAACTTTTTCTCCAACTTTATAGACATCTTCAGCTGTTGCAAAACTCATTTCAAAATCTAATTGATAAAATTCTCCATATAATCGATCACTTCTTGGGTCTTCATCTCTAAAACAAGGAGCAATTTGAAAATATTTGTTAAAACCTGATACCATTAATAATTGTTTAAATATTTGAGGTGCTTGAGGTAGGGCATAGAATTTACCTTTATATTTTCTTGATGGCACAATAAAATCTCTTGCCCCCTCAGGAGACGTTGATGTAATAATTGGCGTTTGAATTTCTGTAAAATTCATACTTTTCATTGTTTCTCTAAGAAAATCTATTACTTGACTTCTAAATAAGATATTATTATGCATACTTTCATTTCTTAAATCAAGATAACGATATTTAAGTCTTGTATCTTCTAATGATTCTTTCGATTTACTAATTTCAAAAGGTAAAACATTAACACATTCTCCAAGTACTTCTAAATCTTTCAATAAAACTTCAATTTCCCCAGTTTTCATATTAGGATTAACCATATCAGGTGTTCTTCTTCTTACTGTTCCTGTAATTGTAACTGTTGATTCTTTTGTAATGTTAATGTATTTATCAACTTCTTCGGTTATTAACTGAACAATTCCCGTTTCATCTCTTAATACAATAAATAATAAGTTACCTAAATTTCTAATTGAATTAACCCAACCAGCAAGTTTTACCTCTTGTCCTTCATAATCTTTATTTACTTCTCCACAATAAACTGTTCTATAAATATTATTATTCATTATATACCTCCCATCGCATTTAATTACATCTGAAATTATAACATCTAACTATTTTAAAGTCAATTTATTCTCAATATTTACCCTTTTTATAAGCCAAAATTTAAAAATAAACTACTAAATATATAATTAATTTAATTTATACAATAACTGAGGAGTCATTTTTTTAGTTTTATTATTAATAATCCAAAATACAATAAACAATATAACTGATATTATTAATACAATAAATAGCAAATTATTTAAATGGAATGGGAAAAAGTTTACATTATAAGTTACCATATTACTTACTATATTATTACCAATTACTTTAATGATTAAATATAATAAAATAGAAATGATAAGTGATAGAACTGATAGAATAGCAATTTCAATAATAAACAAGAGTTCAATAGTAATACTTTTTATTCCTAAAGCTTTTAATACTACAATATCTTTCATATGAATATCTATACTATTTAAAATATAATTAACTAAGATTATAACTGCCAAAATTAAAAATAAAGGTGTTATTATTTTAAATATTTTACTAATAAAACTACTAAAGCCACTTAGTCCCTCTATACTATAACTATAATTAGTTTTAATAGTATATTTACTTCCTTCCGTTGGAAATTTATCAATAATATTTTTTACAACATTAAAATCATTTTCATTAATATAAACTTTATTAATATACATTTTTTTATTAATAACATTTTCTAAAGTATTCTCATTTATATAATAGTTATCTTTACTAAGTCCCACAATAGTTAATTCTAATTCATCAATAGCTATAGCATCTTCATAAGTAGCATCTTCTACTAATAATTTTATTTTCTGTCCTCGATAATTGTTTTTATCTAGTTTTAACTTTTCCATTATTTCATTATTAATAACTATTTCATTATCCTTTAATTTAGTTATTTTATCTCCATTTACAAGTTCTATTTCTTCATCAGTAAAAACAATAGGTTTACTTGATAAAGTTTCATTTTCTTTTAACTTAAATACATAATCTTCCTTAACAATAGGTTTTATTTTAGAATATTCATCAAAGAAACTATCTAATACATAAATATTACCAGCCATATTTATTAATTTTTCATCAAAGATATTATTAATATTATCTATTCTCGCTGGAAGTTTAGTATATTCTTTTTTTAATACATCAGCTTGTTCAAACTCTATATTATAAATACCTACTATTTTTACATTACTACTTCCTAATATTAATAATTTTTGAGACGAAAGTAAACTATTATAATCTTTTGGTTTATAAATTTCTTTATTAGAATCCATAACTCCATATTCTATCATTAAATCTGCTATATAAGAACTAATAACAATCTCATTACTTTCTTTAGGTTTTCTTCCATAATCTACTTCTATATAATCAGCATTAAAAAATGATAATCTATCAAGCATTAAATGTTGATAATAAGGTATTTTCATTCCTCTATCATAATTAATTGAAAAGTTAATAAGGGTATTATCTAATTTTATTGTTTTTCCAATAATTAATTCTTTATCAGTTATTTTATTAGCTTTAAGATATTCTATATCAGAATCTTCAAAACTATCATAAGAAACATAATTATCATTTACAAGCTTATTTCTTTCAAATAATATTAAGCCATCATTTTCTAATTTTAAAGTATCAAAATGTAAATTTTTAAAGTTTAAACTTGATAAAGACATAGAAATCCAAATAAATATAAAAGAAAATATTAATAAAATAGAACTTAATATTAAGCGTTTTTTATTAACAAATAAATTATTAATTGCAAATTTTAAAGACTTAAACTTATTTTCATATGGTAAAACATTATTTTCTTTAGCTATTACATTTGGTTCTATGGTATTTGCTATTTTTCCATTTACAAATTCTATTATCATATCAGCATAAGCATTAATAAAATCTATATCATGTGAAATCATGATTACTAAATGGTAAGCACTAATTTGTTTTAAATATGAAAATACTTTATTTTTCATTTCATAATCTAATGATGAGGTTGCTTCATCAACTAAAATTACTTGACTTTGTTTCATTAAAGCTCGAGCTATACCTACTTTTTGTTGTTCTCCACCTGATAATTTCTTAACTTTTTGATTTAAAAAATCTTGTAAATTTAAATAATTTATAATTTCTGAAAAACAAGAATTACTACCAACAACTGTTACATTATCTTTAACTGTTGAATTTTCAAACAAATTATTATTTTGAAAAATAAAACTAATATATTTTTCACGATAATCACATAATTCCATTTCTGATAATGTAGTTAAATCTAAATCATTAAAGTAAAGTTTACCAGAGGTTGGTTTATCTAGTCCTCCTAAGATATTTAAAAGAGTTGATTTACCAGCTCCATTTTCACCTTTTAAAATAACAAAACCTGTTTTAGGTAGTTGAAGATTAATATTATCTAAAATAACTTTATTATCAACTATTTTACTGATTCCAATTAAATTATACATATTTTTACCTCTATTATTATTCTTTGAATCTATTATATCATTTAACTTTCCAAATTACTATATGTTCTCTAAATTTTTCAATTTGCATTAATAGTTATTATATAATTAAAAAAAGCCAATTTCTTGACTTTCAAAAATATTTATCAATTAACTCTTTAACAAAAAATTTATATTCAACATCTTCAGTATCAGGATTTCCTTCTAGTAAACATAGGGGAGGGAAGAGAACACACCACCAATTATCTCCAACTCCATTGCCTAAAGTAATAACTAAAGACTCATATTCTCCAGCATCATAGACTATTCCTTTATAATACTTTTTAGGAAAATAATTTTTACCAAATTCTAGTTTATGATTATAATTAGTTGTATCATCAATAACTACATTTAATTTATCTAAATTAGCTTTTATAATACTTCTTGCTTCAGTAACTGAATGAGCTTCACTTAATAATTTATATAATTCTTTTTCAACTCTTTTTTTAACTTCCATTTTCTCAGATATATCACTAGCATTATTAGTATTTGCTATAATTCTTATTCGAATAGCCTCATCAGGAATAACTACTTTATCACTTTTATCTTTAACTAAAACTATGATTACTAAAGCTATTAAAATTAAAATAATTGTTTTCTTTTTCAAAAAAAATCACCTTTCATATTAATAATGAGTGATTTTTCTTATTTTATTCAATTATCTCTATATTCTTGAATATATAAACCATTCTATCAAGCCCTGCCATATCTTTTTTGGTAATAACCTTGACATTTGTTAAATATTTATTAATCAATTCTAAAACTTTATCTTTTTGTTTATAACCAATCTCAAAAGCAATTAAATACTTATCTTCTAAGTAATTTTCACACTTACTTAATATTTTATCATAAAACTCCATTCCTTCATTTTTAGCAAATAAAGCTAAAGGTGGCTCGTTATTTAAAACTATATCAGAGATTTCCTTATCTTCATAATCTATATAAGGAGGATTACAAACAATTACAGAAAATTTATCATGAATATCATTAAATAAATCTGAAGCAATGATATTTACTGATAAACCTAATTTTTCCATATTAATTTTACTAACTTCTAAAGCCTCAAGTGAAATATCACTTAAAGTTATATTAAGGTGCGAATTTAAATACTTTAAGGTAAGTCCTATAGCACCACTTCCACATCCTAAATCTAAAACTTTAACTGAAGATGGAAAATATTTTTTTAAATATTTATCAACATTTAAAACTAATTCTTCTGTTTCAAATCTTGGAATTAAAACTCTTTTATCAACATAAAACTCTAATCCATAAAAGTTCGTACTTTTTAAAGCATATTGCAAAGGCTCTCCCTTTTCTAAACAATTTAAACAATCTTGGAATTTTAAAACTATCTCACTTGCTACTAAATCATTTAAATGCAAATTAAGTTCCAAAGGATTTAAATTTAACAGTGTTGCTAATAAAAGTTTTACTTGATCTTTATGTAAAGATTTATTTCCAAGACAAAGTAATTCTTCAACTTTCACTTATTCACCTGCAAGTTTCCGTCTTTGGTCTTCTTCGATTAAAGCATTAATTATCTCATCAAGTTCTCCTTCCATAACCTTGTCTAATTGTTTCGTTGTAAAACCAATTCGATGGTCAGTTACCCGATTTTGAGGATAATTATAAGTCCTAATCTTTTCACTTCTATCGCCTGTTCCAATTTTACTCTTACGAATAGCTCCTGTTTCAGCCATCTCTTTTTCAGACATATAATCATAAACTCGACTCTTTAACATTTGCAAAGCCATTTCTCGATTTTTTATTTGACTTCGTTCATTCTGACAAGTAACCACAATTCCCGTTGGAATATGAGTCATTCTAACAGCACTATCCGTTGTATTAACGTGCTGTCCACCAGCACCACTACTTCTATAAATATCAACTCTAATATCACTTTCTTTAATATCAACCTCAAAATCTTCAGCTTCTGGCATCACCAAAACAGTTGCAGTTGAAGTTTGAATACGACCATTAGCTTCTGTAACTGGCACTCTTTGAACTCTATGTGAACCACTTTCATATTTAAACTTCGAATAAGCATTTTTCCCTTTAATCATAAATTCAATTAAAGTATAACCACCACTAGCACCTTCTAAAGCATTCATAACTTCTACTTGAAAGCCACTTTTAAGAGCATATTTTTCATACATACGAAATAAATCTCCAGCAAAGATATTTCCTTCATCTCCTCCAGCTGCTCCTCGAATTTCCATCAAAACATTCTTAACATCATTTTTATCTTTAGGAATTAATAAAATCTCAAGTTCATGTTCTAAATCCATCTTTTCTTTAGTTAACCTTAAAACTTCTTCATTAGCAAACTCTGCTAATTCTTTATCATTTAACATTTCTTTAGCTTCTTCTAAATCTTTATAAACCTTAGTATATTTATCATAACACGTAACAACATCTTCTATACTAGCAAGCTCAATTGAAATTTCTTTTGATTTTTTAACATCAGCTAATACTTCTGGTTTCATTAATTCTTCATTTAACTCGGTAAATCTTTTCTTAGTTAATTCTAACCTTTCTATCATTTTAGCCTCCATTTCTAACTTTAAAACATTTAATAATTTTAAAGTATCTAGTTCAAATCTTCTTCATCTAGCACTACTAAATCTGATAAATCTTCATCTTCTTCGGTATCAAAATCATCTTCAAGTGATGTATCATCAGTATATTCATCATCATATGTGTCTTCAAGCATCATATCATCATCTTCTTTTAATTCTTCTTCATCTTCTTCTAAATCTTCATCTTCTAAAGAATCAACAATAACTTTATCTGATGTATACCTTTTTCTTAAATCCCAAACACCATCAACTAAAACAAACCTTTTATCTGTCGTTAAAGAAGTATAATAATCACCAATCTTATTTTCAATCGTTGCTGGTGGAAGTTCTAAAATAGAAACGATTTTCGTAAATAAATCTAATGTATTTATTCCTTTTTTTTCTCTCTCTAAAATCATAAACGTAATATCTTTATAAGATAAATTTTCAATTTCTTCTTTTTTAATTTCTTTCATAACTTCATCCTCCATCTTAATCTTTTATTTGAATAGAAATTTGATACTTATTATCTGAAATTTGATATTTTACCAAAAAATAATCATCTTTATTTTCTAACTCTAAAATATTTATAGCAAAATTGAAATTTATATGATTAGTTTTTTCATATATAAAGACTATAGATTTTTCAAAGTTAAATGTTATTTTTAAATCATTAGTTTCTCTAATAAGTATTAATTTCTTTTTATCTAACAGCATTTTAGAATCTTTATCTATAAATTTTATTTTTTTATCCTTGGTAAAAATTCCTTTTATATTGTATTCATTTTTTTCAGTAATTAAACAATATTTGACTAATAAATCAACTTTTCCCATATTTCACCAATATATATTAAAATACATATCGTCATGCATTATATCACAAACTCATGAATTTGAACACATATTTTTAGTTTTTTTTGAAGATAATAAAAATAGGTGATTAGATGAAGTTTTTTAAAAAAATTGTTAAATTCATGCTTATTCTTTTTTTTATAGGACTTTTTGGATTTGCTTCTGTGTATTTGTATGCCAAAATGTTACCAAAATTAAATATAAAAGGAAATGGAAGTTATACATTATATGATAATACGGAGGAAGTGTTTTTTCAAGGAAATGGAACAAGTAAATGGGTTTCTCTTTCTGAGATAAGTGATTATGTTATAGATGCAACAATTACAATCGAGGATAAAGGTTTTAGACAACATCATGGGTTTGATGTTTTAAGAATTATGAAAGCAATGTATACAAATTTCATTAGTGGTCGTTATAAAGAAGGTGCTTCAACCATAACACAACAATTGGCTAAAAATTTATATTTGAATTTTGATAAAACATGGGAAAGGAAATTACATGAGGTTTGGTATACAATTAGAATTGAATCTCATTATTCTAAAGATGAAATTTTAGAAGGGTATTTAAATTGTATTAACTATGGACATGGAATGTATGGTATTGAAAATGCCAGTGAATTTTATTTTAATAAGAAAGCAAGTGATTTAACACTTGCAGAAGCTACAATGTTGATTGGTATTCCTAAATCTCCTTCAAATTATTCACCACTTGTTAATCCTGAGATTGCTAAAGCAAGACAAACATATATTTTAAAAACTTTATTAAAAGAGGAAGTTATTAATGAAAATGAATATAATGAAGCTATCAATACCGAGTTAATTTATCATGGTAAAAAGGATAGATTGAATTTAGATACTCTTTTATATTATCAAGATGCTGTGAAAAATGAATTAGATAGTCTTGGTAATGTTATTGAAACTTATTTACAAAATGGGGGAATTAAAGTTTATACAACTCTTGATGTTATGGCTCAAACTAGTTTAGAAGAAAGTATTAAAAATAACATTACTGATAATGAAGAAATCGAAGCAAGTGGTATTATGATAAACCCTCAAACAGGGGCAGTAATTGCTTTAGTTGGAGGTCGAGATTTTAATAAATCACAATATAATCGAGCTTTAAGTGCTAAAAGGCAAGTTGGTTCAATTATGAAACCTTTTCTCTATTATAATGCTCTTGAAAATGGTTTTACAGCTAGTACTTCGTTTTTATCTCAAGAAACAACTTTTACTTTAAATACTGATAATGTTTATTCACCAAAAAATTATAATAATTTGTATGCTAATAAAGCAATAAGTATGGCTTCAGCTATCTCTTTTTCCGATAATATTTATGCTATCAAAACACATTTATTCTTAGGAAGTGATAATTTAATTGACACTGCAAAAAGGGTAGGAATTAAGACAAAATTAGAGGCTATTGCCTCTCTTCCTCTTGGAACTGTTGAATTAAATCATTTGGAAATTGTCAATGCCTATGCAACATTAGCAAGTGAAGGTGTTAAACATGAGCCTTATTTTATTGAAAAAATAACCGATATGAATGATAATGTTCTATATGAACATGAAGATACTTCCGAAGTAGTTTTAAATAAAAGTATTACCTTTATTTTAAATGATTTATTAAAAGGAACTTATGATTATAATATGATTGATTATACTTATCCTACAAATATTTCAATTGCTTCATTATTAACTCATGATTATGCAATTAAATCTGGTTCAACGGATACTGATAATTGGATAATTGGTTTTAATCCTAATGTGGTAACATCGGTTTGGATAGGGTATGATGACAATAAGACAATGACAACAAATGATTTTAAATATTCAAAAAAAATTTGGGCAAATGCTATGGAAACTTATTTAAAAGATAAAGAAGTTAGTTGGTATGAAATTCCTAGCAATGTTGTAGGAGTTATTGTTGATCCTATTACAGGTAATTTAGCAACTAATGAATCAAAAAATAAAAAAATTCTTTATTATATAAAAGGCACTGAGCCTGGTTATACTCAAGAAGTTTTTGATGAATATAAGGAAAATAAAAATGAAGAAAACAACATAGATGAAGAAAAAAAGGAAGAAAAAGAAGAAAACACCAATAAAGAAAATGATGAAGTTACAGAATAATTTCAACTTCATCATTATTTTTTAAAAAACACGCATTGGCATCATCAGTATCTAAATGTAGTTCAAAATAAGCTTCAACACTATCTTTTAAATGAACGTGTTCGAGAATACCACCCTTTTCACCAGCAATTTTCACACTAACTTCATTAACTCCAACTAAATTTTTAGCTTCACGAATTTTTTTATCAACATGGATATGTCTTGTTGCAATAATTCCACATTCTTTAGTAACTTCTCCATATGGACCAACAATCGTTACAACCGAAGCCCCTTCAATATCTCCAGAATCACGAACTGGTGGTTCAATTCCTAATTTATAAGAATCAGTCTTACTAATTTCAACTTGTGTATAGTCTCTGATAGGCCCTAAAACTCGGACATTTGGAATTTCACTTTTAGCCGTTTTAATCGTTACCATTAAATTACTTGCAAATTGTGTAGGTTGATTTAATTCACGTACTACTTCCATCTTAGTATCTTGAAATAAAATTTTATAATCTTGAGCATTTAAATGAATATGCCGATTACTAACTCCAACACTTACTTTCATATTTTTATTTAGAGAAAAATCAAGTATCGGTAAATTCTTTTTTGGATGTTTATCATACTCTGAAAAGGCTAAAGCTAATTTTTTTTCGGAATCTGTTAATTCTTGTTTTTGTATAGGTCTAACTTTTACTTCATCTTTCCCCATCTGACCCTCCTTTATTATCTATTATAGATAAATTAAAATACCATAGCAAGAGAAAAAAGACTATTTTACATTAAAGTTGACATAATTTTCTAACTTATTTTCATATAGTTAAATGGAGGTTTTAAATGAATAATTATAATTATGGACCATATCAAAATGGCTATGCAACTGGAAGCAATTTTAGTTATGGAACTAGTAATGAAATGCCTGTTGTTATTCCCAATCAGTCATCATCAGCACCAGGAGTTGGTGGCAATGAAATTACTAACGAATATGCAGAACAGTTATTAAATAAGAATATTGGTAAAGGTCTAAAAGTTTATATGTCTTTTTCAGATTCCATTGAATGGCGTGATAGAGTTTTTGAAGGAATACTTGAAGCATGGGGTAGAGATTTCTTTTTAATTCACGATACTAAAAATGATAAACGTTATATGCTTTGGAATATTTACATTGATTACCTTGAATTTAGTGAAGATGTTACACTTTAGATTGTATTTTTAAAAAAAATTTGGTAGAATATAATTGGTGATGTTAATGAATAATATAGTAATTTTAGGAATTGCCATTGGAATTCTTTTCATAATCTTTCTCGTAATCATCTTGATAATTGGAAAGAACAAGATAAGAAATATTTTAATTCCTTTAGATATGTCTAAACAAGATATCAACGATTATTTAAAAGAAAAATATAAAATTTATAAAGACATGGTTCATTTTATTAAAGATAATTTAAGTATTAAAGATGAAGCTTTTAAAGAATTTTTAGCATTTGATACTAAAGAATGTTTACAAAGTGATTTAATTGATATTCTTGATAAAACCACTTATGAAATTAATGAATATGTTGATAATTATGATGAACTTTTAAAAAATAATGAATTTATGGAACTTAAAAGAAAACTTTATAGCATTCAAGTAAATTTAGAAGCTACAATTGATTATTATAATAGTAAAATAACCGTCTATAATACTTTAAAAGATAAAGGACCAACTAATTTTTCAACCAAGTTTTTTACCTTTGATGATTATAATACAATTAAAAATGAAAAAGAAGAAATATCTAGGTTAATTAATTTAAACTAGATTTTTTTCAGTTAGTTAAATTTTCTAATATGTCCTTGATACCAATTTATACTTTGCAATTTTATATATAATAATATTAAAA
>CAYTGK010000005.1:0-19650 GCA_964437305.1 uncultured Muribaculaceae bacterium | reverse complement strand
ATAAATATCATGAGGTTTAGAACTTACAACTATACTTTCAAAACATCTAATATCAGCCGTTTTATAATTATTTTTTTCAAACTTTGGTATTAAATAGACAATTGTAAATAAAAGAAATAAGGCAACTAAAAATAAATATATAAATTTAAAATTACGTGTTATTATCATACAAGTTAAAAATGGTAAAACAAGACCAAAAATATAAAATAAAACTAATAAGGACAATTTACTTCGAAGTTGCATATGTAATAATATTTCTCTTTCTTCCTTAGTTATTTTTCTTGATTTTTTCATACAATCCCTCTATTCTTCATTTTCAATTATCTTAGAAGTTGTACAACAAGCTGGATTTCCTAAAATTTTGTTTAATCCTGGAGTTGTAACTTCTAGACAACTTTTTAACTCCACTTCAACCTTATCTCCATCATTTTTTTTGCTTATTTGAATTTCATACTCTTTATCTTCCACTTTATCAGTATCTTTATCAACTTGACTCAATACACTTTCTAAATGATTTTTCATAATCATTAGTCTCGAAACATCAATAAATGCCAATATTAGAAAAATTAGAACAGGCAAAATAAGTACAAATTCAACTAAGGCTTGTCCTTTTTTATTCTTCATAAATCACCTTAATGATTTATAAACTTAATTCATAAGGTGCATTTTTTGTTCCATCACCACTTAAAATAACCACCATGGAGTTTAAATTAATAACTGGTCTTACATAAGAAAGAGAGCTAGGATTAATTGTATTAATCTCACCATTTGAAAGATTTAAAACTCCATTTCCATTACTTTCCATCATCCAAGACGGTTTACTTAGGTTTTTATACCAATCACCTTGTATATCATTTTTGGTTAATAATTCAACTTTTGAGGTATTATCTTTAATCATACTTTTTGAAGCATTAGATAAATAACTTAAATAGCCTCGATTGCCTTCATCATCAGTTGTTTGATTTAAATAATATTTAAGTCCAACTTCATTCCAAGTATTACCTAAATTGCCTTCAAAGTAAACACGTCCATCCCCTTGATGTCCTAAATTATAAGTTATTTTTTCATCACTAGCAATAACAAATTTATCTGGTATTATCTTTCCATCTAACACATCATCTTTAACTATTCTTAAATATTCATAATTATCAGTATCTCTAAATATTCCAATTATCCTCCATAACTCATAATTAAAATTAACATAATTATTAGAATTACTATCTATATAACGAAGCTCTGTATCACTTACTTGCTTAATTCCTCCCAATTCTCCTAATTGCTTTTTAACTTCATTTATAGCATAAGGAACTTCACTAGTCTTATATAATTTAACTCTAACTTTACCATAATATTCTTTATTAATAGCATCACTTGCATCTTCATCTATCCAAATTTTTAAATACATTGTTTTAGCTTTATTATTTAAAAGATTATAACCTGTATAAATGATATTATTATCTAAATTTTGAGGTTCTGAATAATGAACTCCTAAATCTGTACTATAAGAATATCTAATATCTTTTTCATCTAATGTTGTATTACTCTCTTTATTTAAAATTACTTCAAACTTCATAATATTGACATTGCCAGTATTTGAAAATGTTAATACAATTGGAGCAGAGTTTTTTTGCCCCATCTCATCACTTTCAGGATTTCTATTTTTTAACATAATCTTCCCATCTGTATTATTCATAGTCATCCTTAAATCATCATCTTCAATAATAATCGCATTATTGGGTATATCAAAATTTGTTAATAAAGAATAACTAGTTCCTATAAATAATGTTATAACTAAAATAACAGCTACAGTTACAATTATATTTCGTTTTCCCATTATCTTTTCAGTAAAACTTTTTTTTCTAATTAAACTAGGCTCTTCCATATTGTCCTCCTTAATCTACTTAAATTATATATTATTTTTTTAAAAATTACAATACCAAATATAAAAATTAAAAGACTATTTTCAAGTCTTTTACTATTTAAATTTATAAAAATATGTCGTTTTTTTAATAATTTAATTTTAAAAAATTATTCAAGAACTAATTAATTTATCATGTAAAGTTTCATTTAAAGATTGTCCTAACAATTTACCAAGTTTTTCAACTATAAAATCAATTTCTTTCGTTGTTACTATTAAATTATAACCTATCGGGTCTAAAACTTCAAAAATTAATTCTTTCATTTCTTCAGCATTTAAACTTCCAACTAAACCTAATAATTCTTCTTTTTCTTTCTTGGATAGTTCTTTCTTTTCTTTTAGATAATTAATATTTGAACTTATAGTTAATTTATCTTTTTCATAATTATTTTTATGATAACTTATTTTTTTCATTAAATAATTTAAAGTATCATTAACAATTACAGCACTTGATACAACTGTAGGAATACCTATTGCAATAACAGGAATTTTGATTGTTTCTTTTGATATTTCTCCCCGATTATTACCAATTCCTGAGCCTGGATGAATACCTGTATTAGTAATTTGAATTGTTTTTTGAACTCTATCAATACTTCCTGATGCGAGTGAATCAATGGCTATAATAAAATCAGGTTTTATTTCCTTAACTACTCCCATAATAATATCTTTAGATTCAATACCTGTATTTCCTAAAACATTAGGTTCAATAATTGAAACATTTCGATAACTCTTATCAACATCACCAAGTTCATATAAATGCCTAGTTACAATAATATTTTTTAAAGTTTCATATCCTAAAGAATCAGGAGTTGATTTATTATTACCAAGTCCAATTATTAAACATTTATCTTCTTTTTTAATATCCGTTAATTTCAAAATTCTTTTTAATTCTTTTACCAAAACTTTTAAAACTCTTGAAAAATTAGTAGTATCAGTAATATCAGAAAAACTAATAGTAATATAATCTCCTTTTTTCTTGTTTAAAACATTTTTACTATCTAATTGAATATAATCTATATGAATATCCCCATCATCATAACTTTCCTTAATATAATCTTGTGATTCACTTTCAATTATTAAATCTGATCTAACATTATACTTTGATAAATCAACTTTATGCACATTATCACCCTAAATAGTATGGCTTATTTTAAAAAAATTACTATTATTATTGACTTTTTATGTAAAAATTTGCTATTATATATGTGTTTTAAGAAAGAGGTGATGAAATGCCAAATATTAAAAGTGCTAAAAAAAGGGTTTTAACTGATAAGAGAAAATGTGAAGAAAATGTTTTAGCCAGTTCAAGAATGAAAAATTCTATTAAAAAACTAGAAAAAACTGTTGATGAAGGAAATGCTGAAGAAAGTAAAGAACTTTTAAAAACAACTTTTAAAAATATTGATAAAGCACAAGACATTAACATTATTCATAAGAAGAAAGCAGCAAGACTTAAATCAAGATTACAGAAAAGTGTCAATGAAATTAATAAGTAACAAAAAAATAAAAAAATTGTTACTTTTTTTGTATCTTTTGCTTCTTTTTGTGTTAAAATAAAATCGGTGATACTAATGAGAAAAATAGTTTATATTTTAATTATTGCATTTGTATTTTTCTTAACGTTTCATTATAAAGACGAAATTTTAACTTATTATAATAAATATCTATCTAAAGAAGAAAAAGTTCCCACTACTTTAATCAAAAATAAATATTATAGAAGTTACAATTTTAATTATGTTTCCAATACTAATGATTTTACTCCTTCTAATAAACAAGATATTTTAAATATTTATTATACAGTTATCAACAGTGGTATGGACGAATTTACTTTTTATTGTGATAAAAGTTATGAAACTTGTACTGATGATGTTAAAAGTATTGCTCATAATCAAGTTATAGTTTCCAATATTAATAATTTTGTTCATCCTTACAATGGGTTTACAGATATAGAAACTTTAATAAAAAATGATAAAATTACTATGAAAATAAGTAGGAATTATACAGAAGAAATGCGGATTATCTTAGATTATGAAGTTGAACGAATTATTAATGAAAATATTAAAGACAATATGACTTTAAAAGAAAAAATTAAAGTTATCCATGATTATATAATTAATAATACAAAATATGATAAAGATAGAAGTGATAATAATGTTATTAATTATCAATCTGATACTGCATATGGAGCATTAATTGAACATTATGCTTTATGTGGAGGATATACAGATAGTATGATGTTATTCTTGGAAGAATTTGGAGTTAAAAGTTATCGAATTTCCAGTGCTAATCATATTTGGAATTATGTTTATTTAGGTAATAATTGGTATAATTTAGATTTAACATGGGATGACCCTATTACTGAAAATGGTCAAAATTTACTAGATGATACTTTTTTCTTAATAACAGATGAAGAACTTGAAAATTTAAATACTAAAGAACATACATATGATAAAACTGTCTACAGTGAATAAATATTTATACCATTCAAGTATATATTATAAAAAGACCCAATTGAGGTCTTTTACTTTTTAACAGGATCATATCCTCCTTTAGAAAAAGGATTGCAACGTAATATTCGTTTTAAACCTAAAAAACTTCCCTTTAAAGCTCCATATGTTTCTATTGCTTCAATTGTATAGTCTGAACATCTTGGATAAAATTTACAAGCAAAATGAAAATCTCCAGGAATTTTTTGATAAAATTTAATCATTTTTATTAATAATGTTTTCATAAATCACCATCTTTATTGTATCTAATTTTTGTAAAATTAAAAGTTGCTTTTTTTTAAAATATTTAGTATAATTTAGTAGTAATTGTCCTATAGCCAAGTGGTAAGGCAGTGGACTCTGACTCCATGAGCGTTAGTTCGAACCTAACTAGGACAACCATTTGAAAATTAACTCGTCATCGAGTTTTTTTATTGGAATTAAAAATTTTTATTATATTATATCACTATCTTCTTCATATTTTGATTCATATAAATCAACATCATCAATTACTTCTGTACTAGCTTCAATTTTTGGTAAATCTTCAAGTGATTCCATATTAAAGTAATCTAAAAATTCCCTAGTTGTTTTATATAAAATAGGACGTCCTGGTAAATCACTTTTACCAACTTCCTTTATTAAGCCTTTAGCAACTAATTTTCTAATCAAAGGAGCTGTTGCAACTCCTCTTATTTCATCAACTTCAACTCTTGTAATTGGCTCATTATAAGCAATGATAGCTAATGTTTCAATAGCTGATTGAGATAAACTATTATTTTCATCATTTTGAAGTAACTTGGAATAATACTCCTTATGTTCTTTCTTGGTTGTTAATTTAAAAGCATCTCCTAAAATACTAAGTCTAATTCCCCTATCTTCTTTTTCATAATCACTTTTAAGTTCTAAAATTAATTTTTCTAACTCCTCTTTATCTATTTCTAATATATCCATAAGTTCTTTTAAAGTGGCACCATCATCTCCGACCACAAATAAAATACCCTCTAAAATACCTTTTAAATTCATTCTGCTACCTCAATCATTATATTAGTAAAATTACCTTCTTGCATAATTCTAATTTCATTTTGTCTTGACATTTCCAGAATTGCTAAAAAGGTTACAACTATATATTCTTTATTCCTAGTTTCAAATAAAGAAAAGAAATCAAACTTTTTATTTTGTTTTAATTTATTTCGAATATTTTTAATTTGCTCATTAACAGAAATTTCTTTCTTAGTTACTTTCGTCTTAATTGGTTTTTCATCTTCTAATCTTTCTAAAAAACTTTTATAAGCTACAATTAAATCTTCCATACTTAAATTACTATTATATTTTTTTTCTTCTTTATATTCTAAAATACTACTTGGACTTTTAGTTTTATAATTACTTCTTTCATTCTCTAATTCTTGAAATATAGGAACCATATTTTTATATTTTTCATATTCAACTAACCTATTAACTAAAGCCTCTTTTGGATCTTCTTCATAATCATCTTCATAAGCATTTGGTAATAACATTCTTGATTTTATTTCAATAAGTTCAGAGGCCATCACTAAATAACTTGAGGCAACATTTAAATTCATCTTTATATGTTTAATATAATTTAAATATTCATCAATAATAATTTCTAGTTTTATATCTAAGATATTCATTTTCTTTTTCTTAATTAAATGTAAAAGTAAATCCATAGGTCCTTGAAAATTATCTAAACTTATATCATACATCTTCTAGCCTCCATTTAAATTATAACACAAAAAAGCCTATTTTACTAGATATAATTATAAACCTAAGAGCTTACATAGAAAAGCACTTCTTTTTAGAAGTGTATTATATAAATTCTATTCCTAATTTAAAATTTGAAAATGATTACCATTATCAAGATATAAAATACCTTTCTTACCTTCTAACTCTTTTAGTACTTCATCATACTTATTAATATGACTTAATCTAGCAGTTGTAATATAAACATAATTACCATCGTTCATATAGAATAAAAATAAATCTTTATCATACTCATTTGGTTTATATTCTATCTCTGAAATACTTTTTAAAATACTTTCATCAATTTTATTTAATTTCTTTAAAAAAGGTTCTAATACTTTTTTATCAACTGAATTTATCAAAGTTGGAATGCCAACAATCTGATTATCTGTTGGTATAGTTTTTAAATTAGATAAATACATTGTGTTATCTATTTCATTTTTTAATAACAAATTATATTCTTTAATATTGATTGTTATAACTCCAAATAAATTCTTATGAACTTTTACACTTTCAACATAAGAATTAACTTTAATTTTATTCTCAATCTTAGTACTAGAATATTTAAATAACTTTGGATAATTTTCAATTCCTGATAATTCAATCACTTCTTGATCACTTAAAATTTTATTACCAACAATATAAATATTTTTAATTCTTATCGTACATAAATATATTATAAAAGTACCTAAAATTATAAATATAAATAATAACTTAATTATTTTTTTCTTTTTATTCTTTTTTCTTTGCATTTTAATCATCCCAATTTACAAGTCTTTGCTCTACCCTTAATTTTATTTTATATTTTTTATAAACCTTTTCTTTAATAACATCAACAATTTTACGAATATCAGAAGCTTTAGCTCCTCCAACATTAATTATAAAATTGGCGTGCTTAGGGCTTATCATAGCTCCTCCTACTTGATAACCTTTTAAACCTAATTCCTCAATCAATTCACCAGCATATTTTCCTTTAGGATTACGAAACACAGAGCCAGCACTTGGATATTCAAGAGGTTGTGTTCTTTTCCTTTTCCGTTTTCGATCTTTAATAATTTCAGCTAAAATATTTTTATCACCATGCCAAAGTTCAAAAACAACTTCAAGACAAATATAACCTTTATTATGTTGTAAAAAACTATCACGATAACCAAACTGCATTTCTGAATTAGTCAAAGTAATAATTTCTAAATCTGAAGTTAAAACTTGTACACTTTTAATAACATTTCTCATCTCGGAATTATAAGCCCCTGCATTCATGAAAGTAGCTCCTCCTACAGTTCCAGGAATTCCTGCTGCAAATTCCAGTCCAGCTAGTCCCATTTTAGCAGTTTCATTAGCAAGTTTTACTAAACTATATCCTGCTCCTACTCGAACTAAATTATCAGCAAACTCAATTTTATTAAATTTATCTAGTTTAATAATTATTCCATCATAAATATTATCACTAAATAAAACATTACTACCATTTCCTAAAATAAAACTTTTAATATCATTTTTATTCAAAATTTCCATTAGTTCAATTAATTTATCAACATTTTTAGGATATACAATAGCTTTTGCACATCCTCCAACTTTATAAGTTGTAAATTTTGAAAGAGGTTCATTAATTAAAACATCCCCAATTTTTTTTCCCATAATTTCATTTATTATATTTTCCATTTTGATTACCTACCAATTCTAAAATTAACTGATAAATCTTCTCACTACTAGAAGAATTAGATAGTTTTAGGGAATTAAAATGCATTTCTTCATATAACTTTTTATCATTTAAAACTAATTCAATCTTCGTAAGTAAATTATCAGCATTAAAGTCTTTTTCTTCTAGTAGTAAACCTGCCTTATTATTAACTAATTCCATTGCATTATAAAATTGATGATTGTTAGCAACATAAGGACTTGGTACTAAAATACAAGGAAGCCCAATTGCTGTTATCTCTGCTATCGTTGAAGCCCCTGCTCGAGTTACTATTAAATCACAAATTTGTAAAACATTCAACATATTATTTAAAAAAGGAACAATTTTTACGTTTTTTATCTTAATATTTTTAAATTTTTCATAATAATTATCCCCTGTTACTATTAAAACTTCATAATTTTTATTAGCAAATTTATTAATAATTTTTTCTAATTCTTCATTCACAGTCATGGAGCCAAGTGAACCCATTACAATCAAAACTAACTTTTTATCTTTAGCTAAACCTAATTCTTCTTTTTTTATAGGTTTGGCTTTTACTACTTCACTACTTCTAGGATTACCAGTAAAAGTTGTTTTTTCTTTAGGAAAATATTGTAAACTGCCTGGTAAACTAACTGCAATTTTATCTGTATATTTAACAAGCATTTTATTAGACTTTCCAGGTATTAAATTTTGTTCATGAATAATTGTTTTAAATCCTAATTTCTTGGCTGAATAAATAACTGGAAAAGTAATATAACCTCCAACTCCAATTACAACATCTGGATTAAATTTTTTAATTTCTGTCTTTATCTTACTAATAGATTTTAATAATAAACTAAAACTTTTTAAGCTTTTAAAAAGATTTTTACTTAAACCTTGCATTTCAATTCCAACATATGGAATTTTATTTTCAGGAATAATTTTACTTTCCATTCTATCAGTTGTCCCAATATATAAAAATTCACTCTTTGGCTCATGTTCTTTAATTTTATTAATGATACTTAAAGCTGGATAAATATGTCCACCAGTCCCTCCAGCACTTATAATAACTCGCATTTTATCACCTAACTTCATTATACCATATTATATGAAAAGCAAGAAATAAATTTATTCTAAGACTGTAAACTACGACTTTAAAATGTAAAAAAAGAAGTATTTTATCTACTTCTTTAAGGTTTTATCTAATTATTCACTAGGAATTAAACCAAAGCCTGTTACTACTCTTCTACCACCATTAACAGCTTGACCAAAAACATTTTTAGGGTTATTGACTAATTTACCATCAACAACCATTTGAGATGAAGTTCCTCCATCTAAATTAGCTGCATTATAAGCACCATATAATTTTAAAGTATCTATTAATTCTTTTAAAGTTGGACCAGTTCCATGAGTACCTTCTGTAACCAAAAATAGAATTACTCCGTCTTTCCTTTGAGCAATAGCTACTCTAGCAGCTCGGTCATATCCTCCAGCTGATGTTTGATATTTAATACTTTCACCATTAACAATTAAGAATGGTCCAAATTGTAATCCATCACGCATTCCCATTTCTACAGCTTCCTCACCAGTTGCATAAGTTAACAATAATTTATTATCATTAGTTAAACCTATTATATTTTCTTTATTTGTAATTGGAGACCAAATAACTTCTCCATCTTTAATAACATAACCAAGTGGAATATCACTTCCCCAACCATCGGGATCAGAAAATCCTCCACCATTAATACAAACAACTCCTCCAAGTCGTTTACACATATTTAAAACCGTTTCTTGTCCAGAGCCAGAATTAAACTTCTTACTACTAATCAAATGAACATCAGCAGGATTATAAATTGCTACTAAATGAGCTTTATGTTTTCCAACTTTAATTTGAATATATTTATAATCTTTATTACCTTTATCTCTTTTTAAAATTGCTTCATCATATTCATTATCATAACTATCTTTTTCTGATGTATCAATAACAATATCATCAAGATTTATATTATCAGCAACTGGAATATATTTATTTAAATCTAAAATTTTTTGAACAGTTTTCTCACTATAAAAAGTATAAGCAATATATTGATGTGTCTTTGTAACCATAGCTGTATTAACTAAAACATTTCTAAATTTATCATATGGTCCATAGAATAAAACAAAACAACATATTATTAAAATATCAATTACTAAAAAGAAAATTGTTGATTTACGCATAAAACTATACCTCCACAATAAATGGTGCCATTATACTTCCATTACCACTTATAATATTAAAGTCTTTAGTTATTCCAAGACAAGGACGAACATTTCTTCGAATATTAACTTTACTTGTTGTCATAGAACCATTATATAGATAAATATTATCATCAACTTTTTCATTGATAAAATATCCTTTTAAACTACTATTAAATTTAAAATCATTAACATTTAAAATTCCAACTTTTGATTTTACTCCATCAAAATCAACTTCTTTTAATAAATTACTATAACTAAGACTCTTTACATATTCATTTTCTAAATAATATTTTAATCCAGATTTAGAATAATCATTAGTAGTAGCATCAAAAATTCTCGTATCAGGAAGAACTATATTACTTTGAACTTTATAATAATCTTCACCTATATCATAAATAATATAAATATCATCATTTATATCTAAATACGTACCAACCCCAATTTCCTGTCCTCCATCTTTAATACGATAAGGATTATCTTTTTTACCATTTCCATTTATTAAAACAACATTGTTTTTTAAAGTTAAAACAGGTTTAATTCCATATTTATTAGTTACCTCAGCACTAGTTAAACTACTTCCCGTTGTATGCCAAGCTTTAGAATTTGTTTCATTATATAACCATAAAAATTCAGAATCTTTAACTAAATAACTTTTATCATTACCATCGACCATACTATTTAAAACATCATTTAAACCAAGTAATCTAATATAATCTTTATTATCATATTCTTCACAATTAACATCCGTTAATTTTGAAACTTTAGGATTACAAACAACCGTATGTTCTAAAATATCTTTATTAAAAATATCTAAAACTTTTTTATTTAAATATTCTTTAATACTAGATTCATTATAATCTTTATATTCACTATCCCATGGTAATTTATTAATATACTCATCAAAAGCAATATCAATTGTCCTATCACTATTAATTTTCATAATTCTAAATAATATATTATTAACTAAAATATAATTATCAACTTTTTCCCCTTTATAAATATAATTACCATTATCAAGATATAACCCATCACCTTCATAAGTAACTGATGTTTTAGAAGTAATCGTTGCTGCTAAAGTCATCAAAGTATCACCACTATCTGATTTTGGATTATAAATTTTATAATATTTAATTAATCTATTACCATAATAAATACAACAGCCTAGAATAAAAACTAAACTAATTAAGCAAAAACCTGTTTGTATTTTAGATTTTATCCTTCTCTTTTTCTTTTTAACTTTTTGTTTCTTTTTCATAGCTACTCCTTATTTATTCAACCATATTAATTATACAAAAGTTTTTAAAATAATTCAAGTATATAAAATAGTTTTAAGTTACTAACCAATATAATATTTAACTTCTTAAAAATTCATTATATCTATTATAATTCTTATTCATACCTAACTTATAATTTCATTTAAAATTCTTATTTATCAATTTATTATTATCTAAATATTTTAAATACTTCTTACATCTATCTATTTTCTTAAAAATAACAAAGTACTAATAGAAATTTATAATATCAAGATAATATTTTATCTTCTTATTTTTTTAATTTTAATATATTTATTTATTAAGAAAAGCACATATTTCTATGTGCTATATTCTTACCTTATGTTATGACATAATTACTAATTACTTAATAATTATAAGTTATTTTTTTGTAATAATAATCATTACTTAATAAATAACTTCATAACAATAAGTTAATCACCTCCAATAATAACTTGTATTCTATATTTAATATAGTGAGTTAAATACAAATATTAGATTTTTTAGATATTTCCTATCTATTAATTTATCAATGGACTCAAGTATAATTATATTATAAATGGTAAAATTTGACAATTTATTTTCTATATTTTTTAATAATTTGACATTATTCTTGTAAACCAACAACTTTATCAATTGGTAAAGAAATTAAAAGCCCACGAGCTTCGGTCTTAACTCCAGTTTCTTTTGTAATATTATTCATAACATCTTTTGTAATTTTTTTAGGTACTATATTTAAAACAATATCTTTTTCAGGCTCAATAGCTAAATCCATGAAAATTGTCCTACTACTTCCAAGACTTCTTCCACTAATAACTGTCCCTCCAGTACAACCAGAAGATTTTGCTGCTTGCATAACTAAATCACTATAACCTTCCTTAACAATAGTTACTATTAATTCGTAATCTCCCTCAATATTTGCCATTATTTCATCTCCTTTATAATTATCACTTATAAATTTACTTGAACTATTTAAACCAATTGAAAAAGCAATTCCTTTTCCTATCTCTTTAATTTTTAATTTGCTATCTAACTCTTTAAAAATTGCATCTTCTAAATTTTCTGGAATTAATGAAAAATACACGTTTTTTCTAATTTCATCTAATCCAAAATACTGAAGTAAACTAGCTGAAGCTGTTCCAAATCCAAAAGTCATAGCATTATAGATTAATTTATGTTTTTTAAATATTGTTTTTATTTTTTTTTCATCATTAAATATAACTACTAATAATTTCATCTTATCACCTATATTCAATAATAGTATCATCTAACGTAACTTTTCCGATAGATTTTTCTTCTACACTGTAAAGTAAACCAACAATTTCTATAATAATAACTGGAATTATACTAACTAATGATAAAACTCCAAATGCTTCTTTTAAGTAATCAGCAGAAACGGTTGAAGCAACTCCAACTAACATGGGTAATAAAAAGCTTGAGGTCATATTTCCAGCTACAACTCCTGCTGAATCGAAGGCAATGGCTAAAAAATTATTAGGTGTAAAAAAGGCTAAAAGAATTGCTAAAAAGTAAGTTGGTATTAAAAACATAATTACTGAATATCCATTTAAAACTCGATATAAAGAAAGAATAACCGATAAAGACACTCCTATACAAAGACAAATTTCAAGAAATTTATCTTTAATACTTCCATTAGTAACCTCATTTACATAACCAATTAAAACTTTTAAAGAAGGTTCAATTTTGGAAATAAAGTATCCAAATATTCCTCCAATAATTAAGATAACAATATGATTAATTCCTCCTAAATGACTTCCTAGCATATACCCCATCTTAAAGAAACCAACATCACCACCTGTTAAAAATAAGGTAATTCCTATTAATACCATCAATAGTCCAATAACAATTCCTCGAGTTTCTTTTTTCTGTCGTTTATTTTTAGGTCGATAAAATAAGAAATACAAAATAACAAGAGGTAACATTGAAAAGAAAACTTGATAAAAATTCATCCATAGAGTTTCCCAAAAATCTAATCTTTTTAAAATAGGATCAGAATCATAAACAATATGAGGATGATATAATAAGCCTAAAATTAAAATCACTAAAATTGGTCCAATTGAACAAATAGATAATATTCCAAATTCAGAACTATCTGTTTTTTTTCTTCTAATATGTGAAGCAAATCCTACTCCAAATGCTAAAATAAAAGGAGCTGAAATTGCACCAGTTGTAACTGATGCCATATCAAATGCAAACGGAATAACATCAAATTCCCCTAGCATCATAATTAAAAAAATAATTAAATAACCAGAAATCAAGATATATTTAAAATCAATTTTTTTTAATATTCTAAAAATTGCTAGCATCAGAAAAATACCTATTCCTATTGAAACTGAGATTAATAAAACTGGTAAAGGTATCCCATTTGCTTCATCACTGACAGTTAAAAACTCTGGTTCTAAAATAGTTATAAACGTACCTAGTAAAAAACAAAAAATTAAAATTAATCCTAAATTTTTCTTTTTAATTAAACTTTTACTTATCTTTTCTCCAATTACATTTAACGATACATCAGCTCCACTTGTAAATAATGTTAATCCTATAATAACCATTAGAGAACTACAAATAAATCTGATGATAGTATTGGTATCAATTTTAAAAAAGAAACTTAAAATAAGTACTAAAACAATAATTGGAGATATTCCGAATAGAACTTTTTTTAAGTTTTCAACAATACTATTATACATAACAACCTACTTAAAGAATAGTTTATATAAACCATTTTTCTTTTCAACAATAGATTCAAATTTACTATCTCTTTTTATATTTTTATAAGCTGATTTAGGTATATCATTAATAGTCCCATTCGCAATTAAATAATTTTTAGCAGTTATAAAATCATCAATATAGATAAATGGAACACTTCCAGAAAATATAACATTAACATTAGTTCCTCTTTCAGTTTTTAATAGTTTATTCATTCCATATAATGATGAAACTATTAAAGTATATTTACTTCCATTAATATTATCATAAACACCTTTTAATACTAAATCAATATTTTTAAGTTTATTCTTTAACTCATCAACAGTACTAGAATTAGAAATATCATAATTAATAATAATTAAATCATTATTAAATTGATTAATAATTGAAACTATCCCAGCTGGATTATTTTCATAAGGAGTAATATCTACAAACTTTAAAGTCTCAGTTGCTTCATTTTTAAGACCGTTACAAAAATAATTAATAAGTGATATCTTATCGGTTTCACACAAAATCAAACCTGTTGCATTAATACTTTCAAGATTAGATACCATTGAATATTTAGCTGTTTCTAGATTATACATAAATGGTATTTGTTTATTACTAACAACGGGGAATAATGAATAGTAAGAAAAATTATTAGCTTCATTTCCAAAAGCAATTCCTGATAATGTATCAATAAAATTAGTTAAATTAATATTATCATAGTTATAGAAGAAGAAAATATCATCTTTTCCTAATTCAAAATTTGTATTAATCATAAATGGTTTTGTATTCCGAGGAAGTGAACGAGTAGCATATAAAACATCAAACTTTTGAGTAAATGATTGCCATTTTTCCCCTACTTTGGTAATGAACATTTTAAAGAAAAAATTCATATCAACTGGTTTAGCAGTATTATCAATAGCTGATAATCCCATAATAAATCCAATTGGAGCATAAGTTGCAAGTTCAATATTAATATGATTAAATACTTCAACTAAACCTTTATAATCTTCAATATCCATACTAGATATAATAAAATGTAAATTTATTTTCTTATCTTTATTGGGATTTAAATACTTTAAAGTCTCTTTTAAATGTTCAATTATTTTCATACTAGTATCAACTAAGCAAAAAATATGTAAACTACTTTTTTTCGTATCTAAATCATTTTTTAATTTTTGTAATTCTTGATTATTAACTAAAGTTTTATTAGCAATATCTCTATCTAAAATTGTATAATTATATAATTCATTAACATCTAAACTGATATTTCGGTATGCATCAAAATAATTATTTACTTTTGAATCAATTGTTGAAAACATATGATTTTTAGTTAACATATCAAGAGTAGGCATTAAAGACTCATCATAAATAGAAAATGATTCTTTCTTTTCAACTCCAAATCCATTTATTAAAAATAAAACAGTCTTTTTATTCATTGTATCACCCTTTATTCTATTAATATTTTATCATACTTTTTTTAAAAAAAATAGATTTTTTTTATTAACTTGAATTAAATTTTTGTTATTTTAACTTTTTTATATGTTTTGATATCAAAATTTATAATATTTTATCTTTCTTCTGGTACTTTATTTTCATAATCAACCCGAAGTACTAAAGCAATACTAACTAGTAAACAAAATAAATATGAACCTCCATAAGATAAAAATGGCAAAGGAACACCTGTTAAAGGAATTAAACCAAGAAGTCCTCCTAAATTAATTACAATATGCAATAAAATATACCAAAATACTCCATAGCAAATTAAAGTGCCTCTTGAGGTTTTACTACGTTTAGCAATCAAGAATATTCGCCATAAAACAATAAATAATAAAATCAAAATGCCAATTGAAATAATTAAGCCTAATTCTTCAACAATAATTGCAAAGATAAAATCAGTATAAGCTTCTGGTAAATATAAATACTTTTGTGTACTATTACCTAGTCCCTTTCCAAATAATCCTCCATTATTAATAGCAATATAACCATTACAAACTTGATTACCATCTGAATAAATTCTTTCACAAGGATTTAAAAAATTAAATCTTTGAATTTGTCTTTCAAATAATATTTTTACACCATTATTTAACATCAATACTAAAACTAATAAAACAATACCAACAATACCTAAAATACTATTTCTTTTGATTTTAGAGCTAATAGGAAGTGCTAAAAACATAAAGAAAACAATACCAAGATATAAAATAGTTGTTCCTAAATCTGGTTGTAAAGCAATCATAAAGGCAGTTATTATTGCCATGATTAAAGGGATAAAAACTTTACCTAAATTTTCACAATTACTTTTTTTACTATAGTAACAGCTAAAATAAAGAATTGTTATAATTTTTGCAAACTCACTAGGTTGAATTGAAAAAAGACCAAAAACATCAAACCAACTTCTAGCATGATTAGTAACTTTTCCATAAATTAAAACTCCAATTAATAATCCCATAATTGTAATCATAAAGAGAGAACTTATTTTTTGATAATGTCTAGTTTTAATTCTTAGAATAAAAAAGCAAACAAATAAAGTACCTATCAAATAAATAAATTGTTTTATGAAAAAGTTATAGGGACTTTTAGCATATTTCATATAACTAGTAACATTACTAGCTGAAAATATCATAACAAGTCCTATAACTATTAACAAAGTAACACTAATAACCAACCATTTATCAAGTTTCTTTAGCATAACATCATTTCCTTAACTAAATAATATCTTCTATTTCTTCTTCCTCATTATTATCAATATTTATAACATCACTAGAATTAACATTAGCATTTTTCTTTTTATCTAAATTCTCATTTGAAACTTCCTTTTTAGAATTTTTTTTGTTATTTTTATTTTTCTTATTACCTTTATTTTTATTCTTATATTGAATAATAAACATAACTATACCTGCAATAATTATTAATATTATAACTATAATTATTATTATTTTAGATACATTATTTTCTTTCTTTTCTAAAGCATCTTTCATGATATTAATTCGATAAACATTTGTTAATCCTGATGTATAAGTAACTCTTATTTTTACTATACTACCATCAACTAAATCCATATTTCCTGTAATTTGAACAGTTGAATCAGGATTTATTGTTTCATAATCAATATTTAAAGCATTAATATCGCCTATTTTTAAATCATATTCATATTTATCTTCTTTAAAATCTAAATCAAAACCTTCAATCTTTAAAAATTTAAGATTAGCAAGACTTTTATCTTCTTGATCTAATTTAGTAACTTTAATTGTATAAACCTTAACATTACCATCATTAGTAACTGTTATTGTAATTGTATTTTCTCCTATTTTTAAAGTAGAAGGAGCATTTACATCAACTTTTGCATCAAGATCCGTTGCAGTTGGTATTATATCTAAAGTATCTACATTTTTTAAAACTGTTATTTCATAATTAGTAACATCTTTTGAAAAATCAATATCGTAGTTTTCAATTTTTAAATCTCTTAAAGTAGCTTCTTTCAAAGGTCTTCTAGTAACTGTAATAACATAAGTTGTGGTATCTCCTGCTTCAGATATTACTTTAATACGAATTTCTTTTTTTTCTTCTGCAAAGTCAAAAGTTAACTTATTACTTTTAGCATTCTCAACTTTAGCTTTATCATCAGTTGGAATAGCTTCAACATCAATACTTTTTGAAATATAATTAATAGTTGCATTATATTTTGTTACACCTTTCTTTAAAGTAACAGCCTCCCCATTGATTGTAAGTTTCTTTAAAGAAGAATCTGTAGATTGATTATTTTTAATAATAATAATTGTATACTTTTTAGTAGTAGTTTCATCTTCAGCTTGAACAGTAACTTCAAATTTATTTTCACCATCTACTAAAGTTAATTCTTTTTTTTCATCTAATATTTTAGCTTTTTCTGATGATAAATTATATTTTATTATAACATCAGTTACACTATTATCATTAATTTCTAAGCTACAAATATTATTTTCATTACATATTGCAGTTTGTCCATTTACAGTAACACTCGTTAAATTTGCATCATTTGTATCATCACTACTCTCTTCGTTTGGAACGGGATCTAACGCATATACAATAGCATTAACATTTAAATTAAATCCTAATATTAATAATAATATCAGTAATGCCTTTTTTATTTTTTTCATAAACACCTCTATATTCTAAAAGTTATTATAGCAAAAAAAAAATAAAATTTCAAGTAGAAACAAATTTCGATAAAATATTTTAAATTAATAGAAGATTAGTAATTAATATAATTTTATAATAATATTAGTAAAAGTTCTATAATAAATAGTATTAGTAAGTAAAAAAAACTATTTTAGTAAATTAAAAAGAGTCATATCAGAAACTATATACAATGTAATTATCATAAAACATTGAAAGAATCTGATTAAATGACTCATATTTCATGCTTGAAAGTACTAATTTAGCATTAGTTTTCAATTCACCAACACTAATTACAAAGATTTTTTATTTTACTTTAACTTTTGAATTTTCCAAATTAATAGTTTTATATTTTTCTAATTTAAAATAAACATTTTCTATATATTTTACTATATCATCAGTAAGCATATCTTTGACTCCAACTTCAGATTTTATTTTTTTTCTATAATTTTCTTTTTCTTGTTCATATAAAGTAACTTGACTAGCATAGAACAAGCCATCTAAACTTGGAGGTAAAACTATTTTACCGTATTCATCCATATAGTTAAAATGCAATTTATTTGCATACCAATCAGCTGCTTCAAAATACATATTATCATCTAAATAAACAATAGCTGATTCAAATCCATCATGCCTAGTTTTTAAATATCTCACATGATAAACTTCATCATCTTCATTATTTTTAGCATACTTATAAATTTCATTTAATACATTATATATTTCTTGTAAATAAAAATATATCCTATCTTCTAAACTTAAATTTTCTATTTCCATACAAACCTCACCTCATCTCATAAAGTATTATAAACTATTTTTTCAATATTTCCAAGAATTTTTGCAAATTTTCATATATTTTATATTTCTTATACTTTTCATCTTTTATTTTAGTTAAAATATTATTAAGATTATAACTTTCTAATTTACTATTAGACCTTATGTTAATAATAATTCTTATATTCAAAAAACTTTTCATATTCATATAGAATTATATTATAGTACTATACTTTTTATAAATTAGGGTACTGAAGTTTAAGGCATAAAATATGAATTAATCATATTATGGAAATTTCAAAAATAAAGAAGGGGTTATTATACTTGAAATTCGATAGCAATATTTTTTTACTCGAGCATTGCTATTTTAATTAAGTTAAAATTAAAATATAAAAATACTACAGTACCCATTAGTTCTTGCTAAATCCTCCCAAAATTAGCAGGAACACCTAGACTATAGCAAAATAAAAACACCTTTGTCAATCTTAAGAAAAAAGGACTCAATTTGCCAAATTGAAACAATTTTCTTCTCAAAACAGGTTAAAACGGGGGTCAATTTTTAAAATTAACATTCAAGGTCTAAACAAACTGTTGATTTAAACAAAAAGTAACTTAAATTTTTAAGGTAAAAAAAATTAAAATTTGACATAATTTGACACTTTTTTAAGCAAAAAAATA
>CAYTGK010000004.1:0-20399 GCA_964437305.1 uncultured Muribaculaceae bacterium | reverse complement strand
AAGCTTTTTCTAAAGTCATAGGATCTATATATTCCATATCTGCTCCCATTGGAATTCCTGATGCTAAACGTGAAACTAAAACATTCATTCCTGATAAGACATTGCTAATATAAAGAGCAGTCATTTCTCCTTCAAGACATGGTTTAACTGCTATAATAACTTCTTTAAAATTACCTTCTTCAATTCTTTTTATAAGTTTATCAAGTCGAATATTCTCTGGATTAACTCCATCTAATGTTGAAATAAGACCATTTAAGACATGATAATAGCCATGATATATGCCTAGTTTTTCAATTGAAATAACAGACTTAGGATCTTCAACAACACAGATATAATTAGGATCTCTTAAAGTATCACGACAAATTAAACAAGTATCTGTTTCTGTTATATTATTACAAATCTTACAACGTTTAATTTTAGCTTTAACGCTTTTTATACTATCAGCTAAAAATTCAGCTTGTTCATCTTCCATACTAAGAACATATAAAGCCATTCGTTCGGCTGACTTTTCACCAATTCCTGGAAAATATTTTAATGCTTCAATTAAATTACTAATACTCTTAGGATACATAATCTCTAAAACATACCTGGCATCATATTAGCATATTTTCCCATCTTTTGTTCCATTGCTTTATCTGCTTTAGTCATTGCAATATTAATTGCCTCTTGAATCATATCTTCTAACATCTCAATATCATCAAGTGAAAAATCTTTATCAGGTTTTATAGTTACTTTTAAAACTTCTTTCTTACCATTTACTTTTACACTTACAAATGAACACTCAGCGGTAAACTCCATATTGTCTACTTCTTCTTTTGCTTTCATCATATCTTTTTGCAAACTTTGTGCTTGCTTCATTAAGGCTTGCATATTCATATTTTATCCTCTCCTATTCCATTTCAATGTAATCATTACCAAATACATCAATTGCCTTTTTTACTAAACTAGCGTAACATATTTCTGAATTTTTTTCAACTTTTAATTGCTTATTTAAATTATTTTTTAAAAATTCTGCTTCTTCTTCTTTATATATATAATAATCTTTATCTTTTCTATGGACTTTATAATTATCAACTTGTTCTTGAAATTCTTCTTGTGTCAAGATAATAATTTTATAAGAGTTTTCTAAGAGCTTACCAATAAACTCATTCACTAAATCAAAGTTTGAATAAACTTTCTCTATAACCGATGGATACTTGGTTACTAAAATTAAGTTTTTATCACTAGCAACTCCAACTTCGGCATCTTTTAAGATTGCAACTATATTTTGATATTTAGCATCGGTTAAATAGTTATCCATTTTTTTCCATTTATCTATAGCTACATTTTTTAAAAATTTACTCGCCATTGCAAAAGTGTTGTTTATTCTTTGTGTTTTGACTATTGGATTGATTTCATACTTTGGTTCATTTATTTTTTGCTCTACTTTATCATTTCCTATGACTTTATTAGAAGATAAAGATTTAAGTTTTTCTTCTGAACTTGAAATCTGTTCCATAGTTGGTCTCTTAATAGAATCTGAATTAGATATTTTAATAGAATTTTGTCTATTTTCATCATAATTATTCATAAAAGCTAAAAGTTTTACTTCCACAATTATCTTTCTATTAGCTGCTTCTTTTAACATATTATATATCTCATTAAAGCATATAATTAAATCTGATAAATCATGAGGATTATATTTTTGATTATTAGTAGTTGTATAATGCATAACTAGTAAATCTCTTAGTTCTTCAAGTATTTTCTCAATTAATTTTGAAAAATCATAGCCTAAATAGGCAAAATTATTTAAAGTTTCAATTACTTTAACATTATCTTTAGCAAGTATTTCATCAATAAATTCATCTATATCTTTTTTTGAAATAAGCCCATTTATTTTTAAGAAATCTTCGGCTGTTATCTCATCAAGTGAATAAGATGCAAGTTTATCAAGCATACCTAAAGCATCACGCATACCACCATCAGCATATAAAGCTATTTCATGAATGGCTTCATCAGTTATTTTAATATTTTCTTTATCAGCTATCTCTTTTAACCTAGACTCTAAATTTTCTACTTTTATTCTTGTAAATGTTAAACATTGACATCTTGAAACAATTGTTTCAGGAACTTTATAAAACTCTGTAGTTGCTAAAATGAAAATTACATAACTAGGTGGTTCTTCAAGAGTTTTCAATAACGCATTAAAGGCACTATCTGAAAGCATATGTACTTCATCAATTATATAAACTTTGTATTTTAATTTACTAGGAACTATATTAACTTTACTTTTTAATTCTCTAATCTCATTAACACCATTATTGCTCGCTGCATCTATTTCTATAATATCAGGACTATTAGCTTCAATATCTAAACAATTCTCACACTTGCCACAAATAGAAAAATCTTCTCCCAAATTTAAACAATTGACCGCCTTAGCTAACAATTTAGCAAGAGTAGTTTTTCCTGTTCCTCTTGGTCCAAAAAAAAGATAAGCATGGGATATTTTATTTTCTTTAATTGAATTCGTAATTATTTTTAAAGTTGTTTCTTGATCAACAACCTCACTAAACTTAGTTGGTCTATACTTTCGATATAAAGCTTGATACTCCACAAAATCACCTCCATACTTATATATATTATTATATCAAAAAAAATTATTTCCGAGGAAATAATTTACTTAATTTTACTAAATCTTTTATCTTTATTAAGTTCTATTTAATCTTGTATCATTTTTAATGGTTATTTTTTTAACGATATTACGTTCATTAAAAATATTCAAACATAGACTATAATTATTTTGATATGATGATACTATCATAATTATCATCAAGTTCAAAACATTCAACGTCTCTAGTTGATGTATAATCAAAAAAATGTGATACATACTCCATTTTGGAACTCCTTAATACCATCAAAATAAAATTCAAACCCTATCAGATTACCGTCGTTCATCAAATTATAATTTTTATCTCAATGACCTTTACTATCTCGGTAAATTACAGTTATCTTCTACATTTTTCTAGCAGGCTCTACTCTACCTCCATTTTTTTAGAATTTCATTTTTAAATTTTAAATAACGAGCCTACTAAAGTATTATACTAGACTTTAATTTTATTTATCTAAATTTTGATTAGCTAGTGAAGCAATAGTTTCATCCATTTGTATATATGTCTCTGCTGTTTTATTTAAAAAGTCTGCATAACTATTCATTTCAGCACTAAACTTTTCATAATTCTTTGTTAATTCATTATATTGTTGTTGAAATTCACTTGAGGCTTTTCCTTCAAAACTATCTGGCACCTTCCCAACTTCTGTCGTTACATTTCCTAAGATTGTCCCTATTTCACTTACTTTATTTTTTATTGCTGTTGCTTTTTCTTGTAACACTGCTGGTGATACACTTAATCCTTCATTCATATTCGTCCTCCTTATAATCTACTAGCATTATTTGCTATTTCTTCCTGTGTTTCTTGAATTACTGCTGCCGCTTTACTTAAAAATGATGCATAATTTTCTATCACCGTTCCTAACGATTTTAACCCTTCTTGATAACTTTTTACCGTATTTATATACTTTACGTTATCCGCACCTTTCCAATCATTTTCCAAACTATCTACTGTCTTGAAAATTTCTTCAACACAATTTTTATATTGTTCTGCTAAATTAGATACTGTTGATGAGATTGCTTGCATCTCTTGATATCCTGCTCTTAAGTTTTCCATTTCTCTACCTCCATTTTTAATAATGTTATTTCAATTCAGCAACCTATGATAATAATTAAAATTAATTATTCATACATAGACTCATATTATTAAATAGCTTTATTATTGCTATTACAAATTCAGTATATCATATCCCCTCATTTTTTAATATAAAAAAAAGCAAAATTTACGTTTTTTTACATTAAAAATATTAATTTCACTCTTAATTATATATTGAAAAATATAAACTTTATTTTCTAAGAATAGTTAATGTAATTTTTTTATAATTGAACTTTATTTCTTTGTTCTTTAAAAAACTTTTGTAAAAGCTGACCGCATTCTTGTTCTAAAACTCCTGTTGTTATTTTGATAGATGAATTTTCCTTTTTAGTTTCAAATATTAAATCAACAATTTGTTTATTCTTAATATCTTGATTTATACAACCAATTACTATTTTTTTGATTCGTGATTCTTTAATAGCACTTGCACACATATTGCAAGGGGACATCGTTACATATAAAATAGCATTATTTAATCTCCAATCATGTATTTTGCGACTAGCATTTCTTAATGCTATTATCTCAGCATGATTTGTGATATCACAACTTCTTTGTCTTGTATTATAACCTTTACCAATAATTTTATTATTTAAAACCACAATAGCTCCAACAGGAACTTCTTTTTTTTTGTATGCTTTCATTGCTTCTTTTAATGCTATATTCATATAATATTCATCATTCATAACTCACCTATAAAATAAAAGTGCACATAAAAGAGTTATGTTAAGGCTGCTGTCTTCCGACCCTGACCTGATTCCATTTCTTTTATTGCACGTTTATTATTCTACTATATTTTTTTTATTTAAGCAAGTATTTTTCCAATTTTTGCTCTTTTATAAAAAAATGTGTCAAATTTGCGTTAACTATATTGACAAGATTTTGAGTTTCATGTTATATATTATGTATACTAAAATAATCTATGTTACTTAAAGGTTTCGCAGAAAACGGAATTTTCCCTAAAATATAAAATAACAATAAATACTTATGTTTCATTATAAAAAATATAAAAAAGATGTTGATTTTTTATTCAACATCTTTCTCATTTTCATCATTAAGTTCAGAGACACTATTCGCAATATCATCTTTTGCTAAAACGGTTACGGTCGCAACATGATGTTCTTCTTTTAAATTAATTAATCTTACTCCTTGAGTTGCTCGTCTTAAAGTAGATACTTGTTCTAGAGAAATTCGAATTATAATTCCTGCATCAGTTATCATAATCAAATCTTCATCACCTAAAACAGCTTTTAAGGTTACTAAACTACCATTCTTGTCGGTTACATTCAATGCCTTAACACCTTTACTACCTCTATGAGTTAAACGATATTCATTAATTGGTGTCTTCTTACCATAACCTTTTTCTGTTACGATTAATACCTGTTCATCTGCCGTTATAACTTCTCCACCAACAACTTTAGCATCACCTAAATCAATTCCTCGAACACCACAAGCAGTGCGTCCCATAATTCTTACTTCATTTTCCGCAAAACGAACCATTCGACCATTAGTTGCACCGATAATAATTTCATTTTCACCTGTTGTCTTTTGAACTGAAATTAACTCATCATCTTCTTTTAAAGCAATAGCAATCTTACCATTATTCCGAATATTATCAAACTCCTGCAAATTAGTCCGTTTAACAATACCATTTCTGGTTACAAAGAATAAATATTTATAAACATCTTCATTAGGTTTCAAAGAAATAATTGAATTAATCTTTTCATCTTTCTCTAAAGACAATAAATTAATAATTGGTAAGCCCTTACTCTGTCTACTAAATTCTGGAACTTCATAACCTTTCATTCGATATACTTTACCTTTATTACTAAAGAATAGAACATAATCATGTGTTTTAGCATTAATCATTTTGAGAACAAAATCTTCTTCATTTGTTGTCATTCCCTTTATACCAACTCCACCACGATTTTGTGTTCGATATTCAGAGACTAACATTCGCTTAATATAACCTTTGTTTGTTAAAGCAATTAACGTATCTTCTATCGGTATTAAAGATTCATCTTCAATATAATCAATTGCCGTCATATCAATTTTCGTTCTTCTATTATCGGAGAATTTTCGCTTAATCTCTAGCATTTCCTCTTTAATAATATTATCTATTCTTTTAGGAGAGGCTAAAATATCTTTGTAATCAGCAATCTTAACAAGTAAATCAGCAAGTTCATTTTCAACTTTACTTCTTTCTAAGCCAGTTAAACTTCGCAAACGCATTTGCAGAATACTCGTTGCTTGCACGTCATCAAGACCAAATCTTGATATTAATTTACTTTTAGCATCCTCATCACTTTCTGCTCCTCTAATAATCTTAACTACTTCATCAATATTATCAAGTGCTATTTTTAAACCTTCTAAAATATGAACTCTTTCTTCTGCTTTCTTTAAGTCATATCGTGTTCTTCTAATAATTACTTCTCTTTGATGATCAATATATTTAGCAATTATATCTTTTAAACCAAGAGTCCTTGGTGTTTTACCATCAATCATTAAAAATATAATTCCATAATTAACTTGGAAATTAGTATGTTTATATAAGTTATTTAATACAATCTGTGGATTAGCATCTTTCTTTAACGTAATAGTTATCTTAACGCCGTCTTTTAAATCTGTATGATAATCGGATATTCCATCAATTACTTTATTATGGACAAGTTCAGCTACTTTATTTTTAAGCTCCATAGTATTAACACCATAAGGAACTTCATCAATTACAATTGTATTATGATTTTTTCCTTCTTCAATCTCTGCTTTACTTCTAATGGTAATACTTCCTCGCCCAGTTTCGTAAGCTTTCTTAATTCCCGAATTACCTAAGATGATACCACCAGTAGGAAAATCTGGTCCTTTAATATATTGCATCAAACCAAGAGTATCTATATCGGGGTTATCAATATAGGCAACACAACCATCAATTACTTCTCCTAAGTTATGAGGTGGAATATTCGTTGCCATCCCAACTGCAATTCCCATTGAACCATTTACTAAAATATTGGGAAATCTAGAAGGTAATACCGTTGGTTCATTCAATGTTTCATCAAAGTTAGGCATCATATCAACTGTATCTTTACCAATATCACGAAGTAACTCTAATGATAATTTGGAAAGTCTTGATTCTGTGTAACGCATAGCTGCTGCCCCATCACCTTCAATGTTACCAAAATTACCATGTCCATCAATTAGTACATATCGTTGATTAAAGTCCTGAGCAAGCCGAACCATTGCTTCATAAATTGAAGAATCTCCATGTGGATGATAATTTCCCATAACTTCCCCAACCGTTTTGGCACTCTTACGATGTGGTTTATCAGGAGTATAGCCCGATGTATACATTGACCATAAAATACGCCGATGGACTGGTTTTAATCCATCTCTTAGATCTGGTATTGCTCGGGAAATAATAACACTCATTGAATAATCAAGGAAAGATTTTGATACTTCTTCAACAATATTTTGTTCTGTTAATTTATCATGTTCATGAAAAGTCCCACCAAAATCTGGTGTAATTATTTCTTTATCATCGCTTGTATCTTCAGAAATATTATCAAAATTTTCAATATCTCCAGAGTCTCTATCAGCTTCAGCTCTTTCTAATAATTCATCTAAGTCATCTTTATTTTCATCTTTATTATCTTCCATAAGACCTCCTAAATATCAGGATTTTCAACAGTCCAAGCATATTCTTCAATATATTTTCTTCTTGGCTCTACTTCATCACCCATAAGTTTCTCAAAAATCTTATCAGCTTCAACGCAATCCTTAACCGTTATCTTTCTTAATGTTCTTTTGGTGATATCCATAGTTGTTTCATTTAATTCTTCTGCATCCATCTCTCCTAAACCTTTCATCCTGGCAATTTCTACTCGTCCTCTTACATTTTCTGGTAACGTTTTTAAATAAGCATCTCTTTCCGTTTCATCAAGAACATATTTTCTTGTTTTTCCATGCATTATTCTAAATAATGGAGGTTGAGCAGCATAAACATGGCCTGCTTCTACAATTGGTTTAAAAAATCTATAGAACAATGTTAATAACAATATTCTAATATGTGCCCCATCAACATCGGCATCAGTCATAATAATTATCTTATCATATCTTAATTTTGATAAATCAAAATATTCTCCAATGCCAGTTCCAAAAGCTGTAATAATAGTTTTTATTTCTTCATTTCCAAGAGCTTTATCAAGTCTTGCTTTTTCCACATTTAAAATTTTCCCTCGAAGTGGCAAGATAGCCTGGGTCATTGCATCTCGTCCCTTTTTAGCAGAACCACCTGCCGAATCACCTTCGACGATAAAGATTTCTGAAATGCTTGGATCTTTACTTTTACAATCTGATAATTTCCCAAAGAAATTAGTTGTTGTTAAATCAGTTTTTCTTGTTGCTTCTCTTGCCCTTTTAGCTGCCATTCGTGCATCTCTTGCTAAAATAGCTTTATTAATGATTGTTCTTGCTTCTGTTGGATTTTCAAGCAAAAATCTTTCAAAGCCTTCTGCAAATATACTATCAGCTAAATTTTTAACTTCACTATTTCCAAGCCGACCTTTAGTTTGTCCTTCAAATTGAGGATTAGGATGTTTACAGGAAATAATCATTGTTAATCCTTCTTTAACATCGTCATCTTTTAAATTCTCATCTTTTTCTTTTAAAATATTATTTTTTCGTGAATAACTATTAATAACCCTAGTTAAGGCACGCTTAACTCCATCCTCATGCGTACCACCATCATGAGTATTTATGTTATTTACAAAGGAATAAATATTGGAATTATAAGATGTATTATATTGCATTGCAACTTCAAAGAAAACTCCATCTTTTTCCCCTTGTAAATGAATTATATCTTCATGTAAAGGTGTTTTTTCTTGATTTATAAATCTTACATACTCACTTATTCCACCTTCATACATGAATGTTTCCCCAGTTGTATCTTCAAGGTCTCTATCATCACGAATATTTAAAGATAAACCTCGATTTAAGAAAGCTAATTCACGAACTCTTGTTTTCAATGTTTCATAATCATAAATATCTGTATCAAAGATATCAGGATCAGGTTTAAATGATACTGTCGTTCCTGTTCTATTTTTATCACATTCTCCAATTACATGAAGAGGAGCAACTGTATGTCCACCATTTTCAAATTTTATATAATTTACTTTTCCATCTTTATAAACCGTTACTTCAACCCATTTACTTAAAGCATTAACAACTGAAGCACCTACACCATGTAGCCCTCCTGAAACCTTATAACCGCCACCTCCAAACTTACCACCAGCATGAAGAACTGTATAAACGGTTTCAACAGTTGAAATTCCTGTTTTAGGATGAATATCCGTAGGAATACCTCGTCCATCGTCTTTAACAGTAATTGAATTATCTTTATTTATAACAATTTCAATATTATGACAATACCCAGCTAAAGCTTCATCAATCGAATTATCAACTATTTCCCAAACTAAATGATGTAATCCTTTAACATCAGTTGTTCCAATATACATACCAGGTCTTTTTCTAACAGCCTCTAAGCCTTCTAAAACTTGTATTGCTGAAGAATCATAATTACCTTGTACTTTTTCTTCTTCCATTTCTAACACCACCTTTATTTATTTTTATTTGTCCATTTTTTATTTTATAAATACTTGCCTTTTCAACTAATTTTTCATCAATATCCTTAATATCTGTTGTCGTGATAATAACTTGCATATCATTTTTAAAATACTTAATTATATTATTCCGTTTCTTAATATCAATCTCTGAAAAAACATCATCAAGTAATAACACTGGGTACTCACCCTTTATTTTCTTATAAATCATAAGTTCTGATAATTTATAAGCAATTACAATCATTCTTTGTTGTCCTTGAGAAGCATAAATTTTCGCATCTTTCCCCTGAATTAAAAACAGCAAATCATCACGATGTAATCCTGTAAGAGTCATTCCTTGCATTAATTCTTTTTGATAATTACTTTCCCATTTTTGACTAAGCCTAGTCCTAATTTTTTCTTCATCATAACTATTTAGATTAAGCGAATTTTGATAAAAAATTTGTAGTCCATCAATACCTGATATTTTTTTAAAAATACCTTCAATAATCTTATTTACTTCCTCAATATAAAAAAATCGAAAATAATAAATCTTTACACTTATATCAAGCATTTTTTGATTAATAACATCAAGATACTTTTTATCGGATAAGGAATTTATGTTTAATCTTTTTAAATACTCATTTCTTACTTTTAGGAGACTATTATATTCATTCATATATTTTAAATAATTATTATATAACGAGCCAATTTGAATATTTAAAATATTTCTTCGAATACTTGGAGAACTTTTTATAATTTCAATATCATTTGGTTGAAATGAAGTAACACAAAAATTGGAAATATATTCTGACATTTTTCTTATTTGAAAATTATTTATATAAACTCGTTTAGAAAATCTATCGATTTCTACTTGATAAGATTTCAATACTTCAGATGTTATAACATTTCCCGATACTTTTGTGATACTAGCATTATAATTTATTAAGTCTGAATCTATACCATTTCGATTAGATTTCGTTAAAGCTAATACATAGATGGCTTCAAGAATACTAGTTTTCCCAACTCCATTATCTCCAATCATGATATTAATACCTGGAGCGAGTTCAAGATTTAATTCTTCATAATTTCGAAAATTCTCTAATTTTAAATTCTTCAATCTCATAAAACATCACAAAAACCCTAAAAATCAAATTTTGGGTATTTACTAATATACCTATCCGTTTAATTATTATATCACAAATTTAGGGGAAAACAAGCCCAAATAACACTTTTAGACATTTTTCTTAAGTTTAATTTTTTCCACCATAATGTGAATAATTTTTTTCAAACATTAAAGGACACCAAGGTGTCCACTTTTTAACTTTTCTTTGTTTTTTTTGTTGTTTTCTTAGTTGTCTTTTTAGGATCTTCTTTTACGATAATTTTATCCTCTGTTACTTTGGAAGACCTATCACTTAATATTTGATGTAATCGCATAGCTCTAAATAATTGAGTTTCAAAGGAATTATATGATATTTTTAATACTATCGTTCGACCACTATCAAAAGTTACTTTCGTATAACCTTTATATGATGTATATTTATCAATATGTTTTAAAGATACCCATGAGCAATTGTCATTATTATTCCCCGTTGTTGGAAAAAAGATTATATCATTACTATCTTCAATAACAATTGGTAATTTATAATTTGACCCAAGAATCATCTTTGTTCCTTTTAATCTTCCATCATAAGTACTCCCATAATAAGCACAGCTATCTTCCATAACTTCAAATGTCTTTTTATCAATCAAATAATTTGCATCACCTTCAATAATTTTACTTGCTTCTGTTCCAACATTTAAAACTGCACACGTGTTTCGATTGATTTCATAAGATTCAAGATTCATTTTTTCACCCCCTTAACTAAAATTCAAATTTTATCCACCTAATAGTGGAAAATTCAAATTTCGGGGCTTATAATACTAGTTTTCTTTGTCGAATTTTATCACATTTTGTCGAATCTTATCAAAAAATATTAAAAAATAGCTAATTTATATCCAAAATTAGCCAAATTTCTTAATTTTCTTTGTTAATATGTCCTAATTGGTAAAACTAATTGCATTAAATTATCTGTTTCATTTGCTTTTAAAATAATTGGATTTACTTCTCCAACAAACGATATCTCACATTCTTCACTATCTAAAACTTTTAAAGCTTCCATAACATATCTTGCACTAAAAGAAATGGTTATATCTTCTTCTTTATCTTTTTTTATCATCATCTTTTCTTCAACTCGTCCTATTTCTGCACTTGAGGATTTCATTGTTAAAATATTACCATTAGTTTCCAGTGTTACAACATTTTTTTCTTTATCATTTGTAAATACACTTACTCTATCTATAACATTATATAAATCATCAACTTTAACCGTTAATTTTAACATACTTTCTTTTGGTACTAAGTTAGATGTATTAGGATATGTTCCATTTATTAGTCTACTTTGAAATAAAATATTATCATATTTAAATAAAATTTTATTATTGAAGATATGCAATTCAACTTCCTTGTTATCGTCAATTAATAGTTTCGATACATCAATTATATTCTTACTCGGAATAATAATATTATATTCACTTTGATCTCCCGAAATAATATTAATAACTTTTCTTGCTAGTCTGTAGGAATCTGTACAATTACATTCTAAAATATTTCCCACAATTTTTAAATTTACACCTGTTAATGGTAATCTAGCTTCATCAGTTGAAGCAGCAAAAGCTGTTTGATTTACTAAATCTTTAAATTCTTTATTATTTATAGTAATTGGAGTTTTACTAAACTCTAAATTAATATTGGGATATTCTTTATTATTAATACCATTTAAATTATATTCACTATTTTCTGTTGAAATAATTACCTTCATTTCATCAAAAACTTCTAAATTAATCATTTTATCTGGAATTTTTCTAACAATATCTAAAATATACTTTCCTTGAATAATAATGCTTCCTTCTTCAATATTTTCCATATCTTCATCATTATTTGCAATAAATGCTTGAATAGTAATGTCATTATCAGAAGCAGTTAAAGTCAAACCATCTTTTTTTAAATCAAATTTTATTCCTGATAAAGCTGGTACTAAATTTTTAGTAGATAATGCTCTTGACACTTTATTTAAATTTTCTAATAATAAATCTTTTTTAATTTTAATTTTCATATAAATCTCCTTTTTTATTTTATTTATTTTTTATATATAATAATTATTATAAGGTGGAAAACGGTGGATAACTTTAAATTTTCTATATTTTATAAGCCTTTACTAGCGTTTTTGATTGTGGAAAACTTAGTGGATAACTAGTTTGTTTTCCACCATTAGAATAATTTTAACAAACTATTTGTCTATTTTTTTTGACTCATATTTTTTTTCCACAATTGATGGTGGAAAACTATTGTTATAATAAATTTTGTTTTATTTTTTCTACGGTTTCACGAATACTTTTATCATTTTTGATTTCTTTTTCAATTTTTTCACAGGAATACATTACAGTAGTATGATCTTTTCCTCCAAACTCGAGTCCAATTCGTTGATAAGATTCATTTAAAACATCTCTAGATAGAAGCATAGCTATTTGTCTTGGGAAAGCTATATTGGAACTTCGTTTTTTACTTTTCAAATCATCAGCAGAAATTTGAAAGTAATCGGCGACTACTCGTTGAATTTTAGCAATATCGTTTTTTTCACTTGTGCCTTTAGTAACTTCATCTTTTAAAGCGTCAACAGCTAAAGATAAAGTTATGTCTGCACCTCCCATCATGGTTGAATAGATAAGTAAGCGATTAATTGCTCCTTCTAATTGTCGTACATCATTAGTCATATTAGAAGCGATATATTCTATAACTTCATCAGGAAACGATTTATCAATTTTTTCCCCATTAACTTTCTTTTTTAAGATATTAATACGAAGATCTAAATCAGGAGGATAAATATCTACGACAGCCCCCCATGTAAATCTTGTTCGAAGCCGTTCTTCTAAAAGTTTTAAATCATTTGGTGAACGATCTGATGAGATAATAAGTTGCTTAGAATTGTCGTATAAATTAGTAAATGTATGAAAAAATTCTTGTTGAGTTTGAGTAGCTCTTGCTAAAAACTGTATATCATCAATTATCAAAACATCAATATTTCTATATTTATCTTTAAAATATTCAGCATAATCATAGTATTCTTCATCATTTTTGGCTTTTCTTCCAATATTGGAAAAATCAGAAATAAATTGTTCACTAGTAACGTATAAAACTTGTTTATCAGAATTTGCTTCAATATAATTACCAATAGCATGCATTAAATGAGTTTTACCAAGACCACTATTACCATAAAGAAATAATGGATTATAAGCAAGACCAGGACTTTCAGCTACAGCAACAGCTGCTGCATGTGCTAAACGATTACTATTTCCAACTACGAAAGTATCAAATGTACATTGAGGTTTTAAATGTGATTCATGTCGGAATTTTTTAGATTTAGATTCAGTAACAGGAGGAATACTTTGTTTAGTTTGTTCAGATTTGATTTTGGAAATTTCATCTTCCAGAACAAATTCTAAGTCATAAATATTTCCCGTTATATCAGATAAGGTTTGGACAATGAGGTCTTGATAGGCCGATTCAATTCGTTGTTTATGAATTATATCAGGGACACTAATAGTTAATTTATTATTATTAATAGCAAATAAATAGGTATTAGCAAACCAAGTGGAATAAACGATAGCATTAACTTTTGATTGAACTTTTTCTAAAAACTTTTTCCATAAAAGGTCTTTGTTCATTATCCACCTCCTTTTTCAATATCTATGAAAAGCGTTATTTAAAATATAATCTCTAACTCTTTGTTTTATTATTTTAGATTATTTTAGCCAAAAAAACAATATCAATTGTCAAATAAAAAAGTACGACAAGCTTCGTTTTTAACGGTGGGAAATACACAAAAAAATGTGGAAAACTCGGTGGATAAAAATTTCCCAAAAAGTTTTCCACATAATTTTCCACCAAGTTTTCCACATAAGATTTTCTTATTTGATAAAGAAAATAAAAGTTTTCCACTTTTCCACAATTTCAGTATTCCACCAGTGGAAAAAAGTTTTCCACTAAACTGTGGAAAATGATGATTTCTCGAGAAAATGTAAAATATAATTTTTTTTTGACTTTACATTTATTAAATTTTGCTTTATTATATTGTCGAATTATTTTTTAAGATAATTTTATTAGGAGGTCTAAATTAAATTTAGAAAATTGATTAATATGAAAAAAGTAAATTCACAAGAATTAAAAAAAGCGATGCGATATAATTTTCCTTTTTTGATTACTGCTTTAGTCTTTTTGATTATAACTGTTATTTTTATATATATTGGATATCAAGAAAAGTATAATGTAGAAAAGAATATAATTCCAATGAGTGAATTAGCAGGAGATGTAAAAAAATTAGAAAATAAAAATGCATATATTGATGTTGCAATTCCTCCATTCCTTTTTGCAACGTATCAAAAAGATGGACGAGAAAGTGATGAGAAATTTTATTTGGTTATGGATAAAGAAGATCTTTTATATATTGTTTATATGACGGATAAAGAATATCAAAAATTGAGTGAAAAGAATTTACAATCAAAGCCAATTAGAATTGTTGGAGTAACGGAAAAAATTAGTTCTCAAATTCAAGAACTAGCGATTTCAGCTTATAATAAAGAATTAGGTGAAGAATATTTGTCTCTTGAAAATTTTGATTCATTTGTTGGTCCGGTAATGTTAAATACCTCTTATATTATAGATAATTCTTTATTATATTATATAATAGGCATTATAAGTTTTGGTATGTTTAGTATTTTCTTAAGTCTTTGGCTTTCTAGTTATTTTAAAAATAGAAAAGTCTTAAAAAATTATAGTAAAGAAGATTTAGAGAGAATTGGAATGCAAATAAGTGGAATGGGAAATAATCCTTATAAAGATATGAAATTATATTTTATAAAGGAACATATTGTTGATTTATCTCAAAATCTTATAATTTTAAAATATGAAGATATCATTTGGGCTTATCCTTCTGAATCTCGTTGTAATGGCTTAATTGTAAAAAAATATATTAAAGTTATAGATAAAACAAATCATGTATTTGATATAGCTAATACAAAATATATTAAGAAAGATAAAGAAAAAATAATAGATGATGTTTTAAAAAAATTAAAACATAAAAATGAAAAAATTATTATAGGATATAGTAAGGAAATAAAAAAAGCAATAAAAGCCAAAATAAAACATGGAGAAAGTTTAGAAAATCTTGATGAAAGCAATTCAAAAAAAGAAAAAATAGGAAAAAAGTAAATAAAAAAATGTAAATAAAGGTAAGTTAAAATTAAAAAAAGTCAAAAGTTAGTAAAAATTGTTTGACAACTACCCTATTTTATTATTATAATAATGTAGATTTTATTTTTGGAGGTGTGAAATGAAAAGAACTTATCAACCAAATAATCGAAGACGAGCTAAGAAACATGGTTTTTTTGCACGCAAGAAGACAGCAATTGCCAATTCAAGAAGAAAAAAAGGACGTAAGGAAATTATAAAAAAATAAGCCCCATTTTTATGGTGGTTTTTTTTGGAATATAATAACTTGTTCGAATAGAGGGAAAATATGAAGAAAATAAATATTGTAAAAAGAAATGAAGAATTTAACAATGTTTTAAAAAGTGGAAAATGTGTGAAGAATAAATATTTTATCTTATATTATAAGAAAAATGATTTAGGTCTATATAGATTCGGAATTTCCGTTCCAAAGAAGATTTGTAATGCTGTTAATCGGAATAAATTAAAAAGAAAAGTTCGAAATATTATAGATAATTCAAAAAATCTCTATCCAAAACAAGAAGATTATATTATAATAGTAAGAAAGAGTTGTCTTGATGAAGATTATAAAATTCTTGAAGATAACTTAAGGAATTTATTTAAAATTATTATAAATTCAAAATATAATAAAAATAATTTTTAGTAGAAAGGAATCAAAAATGAAAAAAAATAAGAAATTAATATTATTGTTATTTGTAGTTTTGATGTTAACAACAGGTTGTACGAAAGTATTAAAAGATAAAAACAAAAAGGCTGTTGTGAATGAAGTTACAGGGCAAAATTTAACAGAAAATATTGTTTGTCGACCAACTGATCCTGATACAATTGAATTGTATAAGAAAAATAATGTTGATATTGATGAATTACCTTATTGTGTTTGTAAAAGTGATAAAGTAACGGTTACAGAAGAAGTTAAAGATGAAAATGGTAATGTTACAAAGAAAGAAAAAGAAGTTCCTTGTGAAAGTTTTAAAATTACATCAGGTAAATACGAAGGATTATGGACATCAATTTTTATAAAACCTTTAGCATTTGTTATTCTATTCTTTGGAAATTTAACGAAAAATTTTGGTTTGGGTTTAATAATTACAAGCTTATTAATAAGATTAATTTTATACCCTATTACACGAAAAACAGCTATGCAATCTGAATATATGCAAAAAGCTCAGCCTGAGTTAGAAAAAATTGAAAAGAAATATGCGAAAAAAGATCAAAATGATAATGAAGTTATGATGCAAAAAAGTCAAGAAATGTTGATGGTTTATAAAAAGTATAATGTTAACCCTGTTTCAGGATGTTTACTTTCATTTATTCAATTACCATTATTGATTGCATTTTTGGAAGCTATTAATAGAGTTCCAGCTATATTTGAAGAAACAATTTTTGGTCTTCATTTAGGAACGACTCCTTGGATTGGAATTACACATGGAAATTATTGGTATTTGATTTTAAATGCAATTGTTGCATTAACTACTTATTTCTCATTTAAAGCGACAACTAAAGATCAAGTAGTAACCAATAATGATATTGCTAAACAACAAAAAATGATGACTAATATGTTTACAATTATGATTGTAGTAACTTCTTTCTTTATGACCTCTGCTTTAAATATCTATTGGGCAACAACTAATTTATTTACTGTAGCTCAAAACTTAATTGTTAAAAGGAGGGCAAAATGAAAAAATATACCTATCAAGCTAAAACTTTTGAAGAAGCCAAAAATATGGCTATGGCTGATTTGATGGAACAAGAAAATAATTTATATATAAAAGAAATTGAGAATAGTACAAAATTATTTAATAAAAAAAGTGTTATTGAAGTAATAAAAAAGGAAGATGTTGCTAATCATATTAAAGAATTAATAAAAGGAATTACAACTGATATGGGACTTAATATTAATTTAGAGGTTAAGAAACGAGAAGATACGTTAAATGTAACCATATATGCTGACAACAATGCTATTTTGATTGGAAAAAATGCTACAACATTGCAGGCATTAACTAATATTGTAAGACAAAGTATTCAGAAAGATATTGATGAAAATTATAAATTTGTTTTAGATGTTGGTGAATATAAACAAAAAAGAGAATGGAATCTTGAAAAGATGGCTAAACAAATAGCTAGAGAAGTTGCTAAAACTAAAGTTGAAGTTAAACTTGATCCGATGAATTCTTATGAAAGAAGAATAATTCATAATACTTTAACCAATAACAAAAAAGTTTATACAGAAAGTACTGGTGAAGAACCAAAACGGTGTGTTGTAATTAAACCAAAAGAGGAACTAATAGAAGAAAGTTAAATTAGTTATAATGTAATAAAGAAGACCAAGTTGAAATAGCTTGGTTTTTATAAAAAATAAGTAATATAACAAAAAAAGACAAAAATCGACATCAAAGTTTGTTATTTTTTTATTCGGAGGAAAAAATATGACTGATGAATTAAAATCAATAATAAAAAAAATTGATGCAGCTTTTACGATTTATTTTTTAGGACAAGAAAAAGTAGAAACTATTTTTGTTGTAGGATCGATGGCAAAGGATGATTATATAGATAGGTTTGCCAATGATTATGATATTCGAGTTATTTCTAAAAAAGTTACTAAAGAAGATGTTGAAGGGTTTAAAATTTTATTAGAAAAATTAGCTGAAAATTTATCAACAGATGATATTCTTGTATCCTACTCTACTTTCGTTGGACCTGTTAATCACAAAATATCAACAGATAAAAAGAATGTATTAATTCATGCTATGCTTCATGAAAAAAGTCAGATGGAAGATTTTTTACCTAAGACTCATAAGTATCAATATGGACAAAGATATCGAATTGTGTCAGGAGTTGATAATTTAAAAAAATTTCAAGATGTGAGATATACGTTAGATGATATAATAAATGGTCATGAAGGTTTAAAATATTGTATTGATATGTTAAAAAAACATGAATATAGATATTTAGATTGGGATATTTGTGATGATAATGTTAGTTTTAATTATCATGAAGTTCCAATTACAAAAGATACAATATATGAAAATTGTTTTTATTCCGTTAATAAATTGCTTGATAATTTAATTAATTATTGTAAGTTTGAAAACTATGAAATTCCAGAAAATAAAATGGATTTTACTTTACAGCTATTAGGTAACGAGAATTTACAAAGTCCTATTCTTTTTCTTCTTGATGGTTTATTAAGAAAAGATGAAATTTTGTTAAAAAATATATTTAATAATATTGAGGATGAGACAATTAAATTATTAGAGAAATTTGAGATGCGAATACAATTTTTAGATGAAATTTTTGAAAAGAAAACGGATAATAAAAAACATAGGTTGGTGAAAAGTTAAAAATGCAAAAAATAGCAGTTGATTATAAAAATTCAATAATTGCAATCAGTAATTCTATTTTAAAATATTTTGATATTTCTCCTTTTCATGAAACAATGGAAGATTTAGATAGAATACTTGAAAGGAAACAATATAAAAATGTTGTATTATTAATTTTGGATGGCTTAGGAAGTTTTAATTTAACGAATATATTAAAAAAGGATGCCTTTTTACAGAAAAATAAAGTAAAAGATATTAGTACAGTGTTTCCCCCTACGACAACATCAGCTACTACTTCCTTTCTAACAGGATTGACTCCAAGTGAGCATAATTGGTGTGGTTGGGATATGTATTTTAAAGATACCAAAGAAACAATTTCTTTATATCTTAATAAAGTTAAAGATATAAAAAAGCCCCCTAAGCTTAGTATTTCCCAAAGAGAATATATGAAATTTAATAGTTTGGTTGAATTAATAAATAACACTCATAAAGGAAAAGCTTATTATGCTTACCCATTTGATTCTGATAATGCTTGTTCTAATATTGATGAAGTGTTAGAAAGAATAACCAAATTATGTCAGGATAAAGATAAAAAATTTATTTATAGTTATATTGAAAATCCTGATAAAATGTTTCATGAAGTAGGTATTTATTCGTCAAAAGTTATGATGGAAATGGAAAAAATTGATAAAAAAATCGAAGATACAGTTAAAAATTTACAAGATACCATTGTAATTATTTCAGCAGATCATGGTCTAGTAAAATCAAAATATATAAATATAAAAAAAGATATTCCAGAATTATATAATATGTTAGCTAGAACAACAGCAATTGAATCAAGAGCAACTGCTATAAAATTAAAAAAGAATGTTAAGAAAGAAGAATTTGTAGAGATATTTAACAAGTATTTAAAAAATTCATTTTGTTTATTAACAAAAGATGAAGTTTTAGATTTAGGATTGTTTGGGTCTAATCGAAGTCAATATTTAGAAGATACCTTAGGAGATTATTTAATTGTAGCAACGAAAAATTTGTGTTTAAACTATGATGATAATTCCCCTATCTTTAAGGCTAATCATGGTGGTTTTACCAAGAAAGAAATGCAAGTTCCTTTAATTATAATAGATAGAAAATAGATTGAATGCTATAATAAATAGTGTTGGTGATAAAAAAACAACACTATTTTTAAGTGCTACTCTTGTAATTTTATATATTAAAAATTAAATGGTAGTTAATACATTAACTTATCTTTGACCATTTTTAATTTTTTTTGTTTTTAGCATTTCCAGATAACACTTCTCTTCTACTTTATATTCATTATATCATGTACTTTTTTTTACATTTCAATCCTATTTCCAGTATGCTATATTCTATTTTCCAACACAAAATTTATTAAATAATTCATCAAGCAATTCTTCCT
>CAYTGK010000003.1:0-23328 GCA_964437305.1 uncultured Muribaculaceae bacterium | reverse complement strand
TTCATCGACTTGATAAAGATACAAGTGGTTTGATGTTAGTTGCTAAGAATGATTATACACAAGAAAAATTATCGAAGATGATTCAAGATAAAGTAGTTGAAAGATATTATTTAGCCTTAGTTCACGGAACGTTTAACCATGAAACAGGTACAATTGATGCCCCAATTGGAAGAGATTCTAAAAATCGTGAGAGAATGATAGTTACTAGTGTTAATGGTAAGAAAGCAATTACTCATTTTAAAGTTTTAAAAAGATATGCAAAGTATACTTTAATTGAATGCAAATTAGAAACTGGAAGAACTCATCAAATTAGAGTTCATATGCAATATATCAATCATCCAATTGTTAATGATCCAGTTTATTCAAAATTAGTAAGTGATAATAATTTTGGTCAGCTTTTACATTCCTATAAAATTAAATTTCCTCATCCAAGAACTGGAAAGATTTTAGAGTTTCAAGTAGCACCACCTGAAGAATTTCAAAAAATAATTGATATGATTGTTAATAAGTGACTATCTTTTTTTTTAAAAATGTAGTATACTTAAAATATGAGGTAGATTATGAAGAAGTTTTTAATATTAATTGTTGCAATTATAATTCCTGTTGGTTTGATTTTGATGTTTAGATATTCATTTGCTAAAGAAGAAACAGCTAAAAGTGAACTGGAAATAATAAGTGAATTAGTAACGGAAGAAGCTGAAGTTACTTCCTATACAACATATGGTAGATTTTTTAATATGGAAGGAGAAGTTCCCGAAATTGCTCCTGATTTAATTTTAATCTTTAAAAATAATGATGAAGAAACTATCTATGATTTAATATTAACAGAAACAAATCAAGGAATGGCATTTAAAACAACCAATCTTATTAATCAAGGAATTAATTTAGATAAAATACCAGTTGGTAATTATACAATTCTTTTAAAAAGTGGAAATGATAATAATATTAAATACTATACTTTAAAAGATGAAAGTAAAGAGGAAGATGATATTCATTACTATACAACTACCAAAGACGGAATTAATAAAGAATTAAAATTTCAATTCAAAAAGTATAAAGATAGAACATATTTAATGGTTGAAGTTAAAAAAGTAGAACTTCCTGAAGATATTTATGATGTTGTAATTGATCCTGGACATGGAGGTAAAGATGTTGGAGCTAATAAAAATGGGCATTATGAGAGTAAAATTAATTTAGAATATTCATTAAAGCTAAAAGAATCTTTAGAAAAACTAGGTTTAAAAGTTAAATTAACAAGAGAAAGTGATGAGAGTATTCCAAATTATGGAGATGGAAGTAGAGTAAGTATATCGTATCAGACTAAAGCTAAACTTTTACTTTCAATTCATCAAAATTCAGCTGTTTATAATGTTGGAGAAGGGGGAGTTGAAATCTATGTTGCCAATCACTCTGATACAACGTTTGCTTCTAACTTAGCTAAGAATATTGTTGATAATACTAGTACTATTTATTCAAAGAATGTTTCTCATAAAATTGGGAGTGGAGTTTATCTTCGAACATTTTCAGAAAGTGATGTTGAAGGTTTAAAAGAAGAAGCTGCCAAAAAAGGTTATGATTATTATGAAAAAGCAACTACTGATTCCACATATTATTTTATAATTCGTGAAACAGGGGGAATTGTAACAGATGCCTATGTTGATAATAGATATCAAGAAAAACCTTGGAATACTTATTATAATAGTAATCAAGGCTTAGAAAGTTATCTTTTAGAATTAGGATATATCAATAGTACATCTAATTTAAATATTTTATTAACAGAACAAGATAAATATGTTGAAGCAATTACTAAAACAGTTAAAGAATATTTAGAAATATAGTTGTGTAATTTAGAAAAAAATGTTATTATATATGGGAAGTGATAAAATGATTTATTTAGGACTTGATTTAGGAACAAAAACTTTAGGTATTAGTAAATCAAGTGGAATAATTGCTAATCCGTATAAAACATTAAGACATGATGAAGATTATGAATATTTACTTATCGAATTAAAGAAGATAATCGAAGAAGAACATATTGATAAAATTGTTTTAGGGTTTCCTAAAAATTTGAATAATACGTTAAGTGATATGGCTAAAGTTGTTTTAAACTTTAAGGATGAGATTGAAAAAAGATTTAACATAGAAGTAATCTTAGAAGATGAGCGATTAACATCAAAAATAAGTAATGATGTTTTAATTGGTTATGATATTTCAAGAAGAAATAGAAAGAAAAAAGTAGATTCTCTAGCTAGTGTTGTAATCTTGCAATCTTATTTGAATAGAAAGGATATGGAAAATGAAAAATAGTGATAAGAATACGTTTACTGTTATTAATGATGAAGGGGAAGAAATAACTTGTGATGTGTTATTTACATTTGATAGTGATGAAACTAAGAAAAGTTATATAGTATATACTGATAATACTAAAGATAAAGATGGTAATATTCAAGTTTATGCTTCTATTTTTGATCCTAATAGTGAAGATACAACAGAATTATTACCAATTGAAAGTGAAAAGGAATGGAAAGTAATTGAATCAATTTTAGAATCATTACAAGAAGAAATTCGAAATAAAAATACAGGAGATAATCCTAGCAATAATTAATTAGAGGTAATTTAATGAAAAAAAGTAGAAAAGTATTATTAATTTTATGTTTAGTATTGTTATGCTTAGTTATAACAATGATTCTTTTATATCGTTCTTTTTTAAGTCCTGTTAGTAAAAATAAAACAGAAAAAGAGATTGTTATAGCAAGTGGTTTATCAAGTGCAGGAATTGGTAGAGTTTTAGAAGAAAACAAATTAATTAAAAGTGATAAATTCTTTGTTCTATATGTAAAGCTTAATCATATTAATGATTTAAAAGCTGGGCGTTATAAATTAAGAGAGAATATGAGTTTAAAAGAAATTGTTGCTGTTATTCGAGAAGGTAACATTATTAATGATGAAGAAATTACAATAACTTTCAAAGAAGGAATTAATTTTCGGGAACTTGCCAAAGTTATTTCCGAAAATACTAATAATTCTTATGATGATGTATTGAATACGATGAAAGATAAAGAATATTTGCAAAGTTTGATTGAAGATTATTGGTTTATAACTAATGAAATTTTAGATACAAATATTTATTATCCTCTTGAAGGATATTTATTTCCAGATACTTATAAATTTACTAATAGAAATATAACTGTGCCTGAGATATTTAAAAAATTACTTGATCAAATGGAAATTGTTTTAGAGCCATATAAAGAAATAGCAGAGCGAGATAAAAAAAGTATTCATGAAATTTTAACTCTTGCCTCTCTTGCTGAGAAAGAAGTTAATTTAGATAAAGATAGAAGTTTAGTTGTCAGTGTGTTCTTAAATCGTATGAATAAAAATATGAATTTAGGTAGTGATATTACAGCAAGATATGGTATTAAACTAGATGACAAAAGACCTCTTACCACAAGTGAATATAATGATAATAATCCTTATAACACGAGATTAGATAGTTTTTTAGGTTTACCAGCAGGACCAATTGCAACTGTATCTAAAGCCAGTATTGAAGCAGTTATGCACCCAGCAACTACCGATTATTTATATTTTATTTCCAATATAAAAACAAATGAGACCTTCTTTTTTGAAAAAAGTTCTGATTTTGAAGCTAAAAAGAAAGAACTTGCAAGTGTTAATGAAGGTTACTAGGAGGAAACATGAAAGATCTTAAAGAATTAAAGGAGTATGCTAAGACCAATAATATTCCAATCATGCAAGATGAGGGAATTGACTTTTTGACAACCTTTATTGTAAAAAAACAAATTAAAAATGTTTTAGAAATTGGAACTGCTATTGGGTATTCTGCTATTATGATGGCAAGATGTTCAAATGATATACATATAACAACCATCGAACGTGATGAAGAAAGATATATGGAAGCATTGAAAAATATAAAAAAGTTTGATTTAGAAGATAGAATTACTTTAATTTTTAATGATGCTTTAAATGTTAAATTAGATGATGAATATGATTTAATATTCATTGATGCTGCTAAGAGTAAAAATCAAGATTTTTTTGAACATTTTGAAAATAACTTAAGTATGAATGGATATATTGTAACTGATAATATGTATTTTCATGGATATGTAGAAATGCCTGAAGAAGAAATTACTAGTAAAAATATTTTAGGAATTGTCAAAAAGATTAAAGATTATACTTATTTTTTAGAAAATCATATGTTATATAAAACAACTATATATAATGTTGGAGATGGAGTAGCTGTTACTGAAAGAAGGGGATAGTTTTGCAACTATTAGTAAATTTAACCTCTAAAGAATTAGATAGGTTCCTAGAATTTACTAATTCTTTTATTATAGGTTTAGAAAATTATAGTATTAATTATTATGAAATAAGTATTAATGATATTGAAGAACTATTAAATAAATATCCTAATATAGACTTATTTGTAAGTATTAATAAGAATATATTTAATAAAGATATTCAAGATTTAGAAGATAAATTAAAAAGATTAAGTAAATTACGCATTAAAGGAATTTTATTTTATGATTTAGCTATTTTAGAAATAGTTAAAAGACTTAATTTAAAGTTAGATTTAGTTATTCATAAAACACATATGATAACAAATTATAATATTTGTAATTACTATTATGATTTAGGGGTTAAATATGGATATTTAGCAACGGAAATTACTGAAGAAGAAATGGAACAAATAAGTAATAAAACAAATTTATTATTAATGGCTTATTTTATTGGACATCCGATTATTTCTCATTCTAAAAGAAAGCTTGTAAGTAATTATTATACATATATTCAAAAAGAAGGAAACTATCATTATAATATTATAAAAGAACATGGTAATGATTCTAAAAAGTATTATATAAAAGAAGATAAAAAAGGAACTAATATTTTAACTTATGAAATTTTAAATGGAACTCGAGCTTTTATTAAATTAAAAGATAAACTTACTTATGCTATTTTAGATAGTAATTTAATACCTAATGATATATTTTTGAAAATTTTAAGGCTATATAGAATGAATTTAGATAAAGAAATAACTAATGAAAAATTAATTCAAGAAGTAGGTGATTTAATTGGAGAAAATGATGGTTTTTTCTATTTAAAAACTATTTATAAGGTGAAGTAATATGGAAAAAGTGGAATTATTATCTCCAGCTGGAGATTTAGAAAGATTAAAAATTGCTTGTATTTATGGGGCTGATGCTGTTTATATTGGAGGACGTGATTATAGTTTAAGAGCTAATGCTTCAAACTTTAGTCTTGAAGAAATAAAAGATGGTTGCAATTTTGCTCATAGATATGGTAAAAAAGTATATCTTGCTTTAAATATTGTTTTTCATAATGAGGATATTTTAGGAGTATATGATTATATAAAATCGACAGTTGAAGCAGGAATTGATGCTTTTATTGTCAGTGATTTATCTTTAGTACGTTATATTAAAAAGAATTTTCAAGTAGAAGTTCATTTAAGTACTCAAGAAAGTGTTTCAAACTATTTAAGTGTTAATTTCTTAAAAAATGAACAAGTTGATCGCATAGTACTTGCTCGGGAAGTAGATAGGGAAGGTATCAAAGAAATAATTGAAAAAACGGGAATGGATATTGAAATTTTTATTCATGGAGCTATGTGTACTTTTGTAAGTGGACGGTGTGTTTTGTCAAATTATTTTACGAATCGTGATTCTAATCGTGGAGGTTGTGCTCAAATTTGTAGATTTTGTTTTGATATCAATGATGAAAAAATACCTTTTTCTATGGCAGTTAAAGATTTAAATATGGCATCATATATTAAAGATATGATTGAACTTAAAGTAAAAAGTTTTAAAATTGAAGGAAGAATGCGTTCACCTTTTTATTTAGCTGTTGTTTTATCATCTTATCGAAGATTAATAGATGCTTATTATGATGGTAATTTAACTACTGATATTTTAGAAAAAGAAACCAAGATTTTAGCTCGAGTTTCAAATCGGGAAAATAGTACTCATTTCTATTTTAAAGAAGCAGGGATAAAAGATCAATATTATACAGGAAAGCAAGAAAATTCTAATCAAGATTATTTAGGAATAGTGTTAGAGAAAACAAATAATCTTTATACTTTAAGACAACGTAATTACTTTAAAATTGGTGATAAAGTTGAGTTTATTACTCCCAATATGGATATAATTAGTTTGCAAGTTGAAAATTTATATAATGAAAAAATGGAAGAAATTGAAGTTGCAAACCAAGCAGATGCAATAATTAAGATGAAATTAGATTTTGATTTACCAATCTATTCCATGTTAAGAAAAGCATATTTATCATAAAATAAGTACTAAATATATAGTAAATGCATATAATCTATTGTTACTATTAAAATTAAGAGTCAAGGAAAACTTATCTTGACTTTTAGAGATATTTATAATATAATTATAAGGAGTTTTTAATTTGGAGGTACAAAATGACAAAAAAGACTGTTTATTTAACTCAAGAGGGTTTTGAAGAATTAAAAAAAGAATTAGATGATTTGATAAATATAAAGCGTCCAGCTAACATTAAAGCTATTAAGGAAGCAAGAGCTTTAGGAGATTTATCAGAAAATGCTGAATATGATGCTGCTCGTAATGAACAGGCTGAGCTTGAAGGAAGAATTAAAAAAATCGAACAAATACTTGAAAATGTTTCCATCATAGAAAATGTTGATAATAGTAAAGTTAGTATTGGTAATACTGTTAAAATAAAATATATTGATGATGGAGAAGAAGATGAATACCAAATTGTTGGTAGTCAAGAAGCTAACCCATTTGAAAGTAAAATTTCTAATGAAAGTCCAATTGCTCAAGCTTTGTTAGGCAGAAAAGTTGGGGAAGTTGTTGATGTTAATAGTCCTAATGGTATTTATCAAATAGAAATAACATCTATTGCTTAAGAGTAAACAAGTGTTTATTCTTTTTTGATGAATTATAATACGTTATATTAGAGAATGGTTTAATAACAAAGTTATTAAACTTTTTTTCTATTTTAGAAAAAAATTATCCTCATAGTTTTCCAAATCGTTAAAAAAATTTGTATATTATATATGGAGGGTCTAATGAGGAAGATTTCATATACGAAGCAGACAGATTTAAGAGATTGTGGTGTTGCTTGTTTAATTTCATTAGTTAAGTATTATGGAGGTTATGTCTCTCGAGAATATTTAAGAGATATCACGAAGACAACTAAAGATGGTGTTTCCGTATATTCTTTAGTAGAAGCAGCTTCCAAAATTGGTTTTGAAGCTAAAGCCGTTCGAGGTGGGATAACAAAATTATTAAAAGAAAATGTTCCTGTAATTGCTCATGTTTTAGTTGCTAAACAGTATGGCCATTTTGTTGTTGTAACTAAAATTAATGATAAAACTATAACTGTCATGGATCCAGATGGTGGTTTTAAATCATATGGTTATGATGCTTGGAATAAACTAACGACAAATGTTTATATTCTTTTAAAACCTAAAACGGAAATATTAAAACAAGCTAAAGGTAAAAGTTTTTTAAGTTTAATTTTACCAGTTATATCTAAATTTAAAGTAACTTTTGGACTTTTATTTATCTTTTCCTTAGTTTATACACTATCAAATATTTTAATCTCTTATCAATTTCAATTCTTTATTGATTTATTAGCAACTACTGCCAAAAAGACAATGAAATATATCTTTTTATGTTTATTAATAGTAATTATTTTAAAAGAAGTAACAAATTTATTTCGTAATAATCTTATTAATTATCTTAATCATAAATTAGATAATGCTTTAATAAAAGAAGTATATAATCATATCATAAGACTTCCATATTTATATTTTAAAAATCGTACAAAAGGCGATATTATAACAAGAATTCAAGATGTCTTTAAAATTCGTGATGTTATTAGTAAACTATTTGTAACTTTGTCAATTGATATTATTTTATTAGTTTTAGTATTTGGATTTATGCTCAATTTAAGTATGAAGTTAGCTTGGATTACTTTAATTATAACTATTATCTATGTTTTAATTAATTTAATTTATAATAGTATTATTACACCTAAAATTAAATTAATGAAAGAAAAAGAGTCTTTAGTTAATAATCATTTAATTGAATCTTTGACTTCTATTAATACGATAAAAGGTATGCAAATTGAAGATAATTTAAGTGATAAATTAAGTATTAAATTTGAAGATTATCAAGATACTAGTTTTAATATTTATCATCATTTCTATTTAGAAAATTTCTTAAAAGAATTACTTTATGGTATAGGACTATTAATTGTTATATATATGGGAATTTTAGAAGTTATGAATAATAATTTAACTCTTGGTAAACTTCTAGTTTTTAATAGTTTATTAACTTATTACTTTGGACCAATTACTAATATTTGTGCTTTACAAATGCTAATTAAAGAAGCTAGTGTTTCATTTACAAGAATAAAAGAATTATTAAATGTTCAGGAAGAAAATTTAAATTTAGATTCAAAGATAACAGGAAGACATTTATTAGGTAATATTAAGATTGAAAATTTAAATTATTCTTATAATGGAATCGATGAAGTATTAAAATGTCCTCATTTAAATATTAAGGCTCAAGATAAAGTTTTATTATATGGGGTAAGTGGTGGAGGAAAAAGTACCCTTATGAAATTAATTGCTAGATATCTTGATGATTATGATGGTGATATTTTAATTGATGATAAAAAGATTTATAATTATAATTTAAAAGATATAAGAAAAAAAATAACTTATGTATCACAAGATGAAATGTTATTCACAGATACTATATATAATAATATTATGCTTGGAGTTAATGCAACTTATGAAGAATATTTAAAAATAATTAAATTAACCGAAGTTGAAAAAATTTTGGAGAGAAGTTTATTAAAAGATGATATGCTTCTTGAAAATAATGGAGGTAATTTATCTGGTGGTGAAAGGCAAAGAGTTATATTAGCAAGAACACTTCTTAAGAAAAGTGATATTTACATTTTTGATGAATCATTAAGTGCTTTAGATATTAAAGCTGAACGAGAAATTTTAGAAAGAGTATTTGAATACTTAAAAGACAAAACAATAATTGTTATTAGTCATCGGTTTAATAATCGAGATTTATATCAAAAATTTGTATTAGTTGAAGGAGGAATAGTTTATGAACGTTAGTTTATTTGGCAAGTTTAATCGTTATCAAAATTATTATCAATTTTTGTATGTACTTTTAGTTATAAATATTATAGTGGTAATAATTATCTTACTACTATTCTTCAAGAATAAAACAATTGTAAAATATTCAGGAATTATAAGTAATAACAATATTTTAGTACTTTCAAACCTTTCTAGTTATGATGCAAATTTAATTTTGGAAAGTTTAGATATTAAAATTGATAATGAAAGTATTAAATATGAAATTTTAGATACTCAAGAAGTAAGAGGTACGTATACCTTAAAATTATCTTTAGATAAATATTATTTAAATTCAAAAAGTATTGAGGTTGAAGTTTTATTGGAAGAAGAAAATCTATATCAATTTATTTTAAAAACAATGAAAGGAGACTAAGATGGAAAAATTAGAAAAAACAGAAATGCAAAAAATAAAAGGTGGAGGAGTTTCCATTTGGGTTATAATTGGAATTGGAGTGGCAATAACTTTTATATCTGGAGTCATTGATGGATTTGTGCATCCTAAAGATTGTTAAAATTTAGAAAGGAGAAATATAATGGATGAATTAAAAAAGAAAGATATGATGCTAATTATCGGTGGTGGAGTTAGTATTACAGGTGCTTTAATTGAAGCAATTTCAAGTTGTATTGAAGTAATTTTTGGAATTGGAAAAGCCGTTGGTGGAGCAATTAGAAGGATAAGTGGTAATAAGTTATGCGAATTTTAAAAAATAATAAGATTTTTATACATTATGTATTACCAATTATTATGTTACCAGCTATTTGCTTAATTTTTGAAATAGTTATAAATTTTTTATTCCAATCTGGAGGTTATTTAGGAACTTTTTTAAGAGGCTTATATGAATTAGTTTTGAAAAATATTTAAAAAAATGACCATTCTTAAAAAAAAACATATAATATTTTAGAAAAAATTGACGATTTTTGTTGAATTTTTTGAATTAATTTGATATAATCTATTTGATTTGAGAACGAAGGGAGGGAGTAAAGAGTGACACATGTTGCTGTTCGTAACGGTAATCTAGATGGGGCTTTAAGAAAGTTTAAACAAAAAGTTGCTAGAGATGGGATCCCTTCTGAATTCAAAAAAAGAGAAGCTTATGATAAACCAGGAGTGCGAAGGAGAGAAGCTAAAAAAGCTGGTATCAAGAATGCTCGTAAACGGGAAAAGAGAAATAGAGACTAATTTATAATTAGTCTTTTTGCTTATTATACTTTAGGTTATAATTGAAAAAAGTCTGATTTAGAAAATTTACAATAATGACTTAAAATGCTTAAAAGTTAGTTAATTGTAAAATTTATTGGTCATTATAATACAACTTTTAATTAAAAAAATTACTTGTTTTTTTCTGAAAATCATGATATAATCATGATGTTTTATTAAAGGACTATTAAAAATAATCATATTTGAAATTAGTAACTAGTAATTAAGATAAATAATATGAATTTAGAAAATGTAAGTTTAAAATAAAATTTAAATAATAAGTAATAAGGGTGATGAAAATGGAAAGTAGTATTAGAAAAATTGAATCTAATTTAGATATTTTAAATAAAAAAATAGATTTAATTGAAAGTGAAATTGATAATTTAGAAATGAAAGTTTCTATTATTAAAGAATTGCAAAAAGATAAAAAATTAAAAGCTTCTGCTGAAATTGAACAAGAATTAGCAAAGATACTTGAACGCCTTCAAAATTTAATGATTTCAAGTGGGATACAGGATATTAAATAATTAAATTAATATATTAATCTACAGCCATTTTTTAAATAAAAATCCTTATTTTAATAATTTATTAAACGATACTTATATAAAAATAATTAAAGTTTATAATTATTTAATATTATAATGGTTAAATAAAAATAAGAAAATTATTTGTAAATAGTAAAGACATATTATATATATGTTAATTTTTTTTTAAAAAAGGTTTTCCTTATTTAAAAATCATGATATACTTATTTAAGTGAGGTAGTTATGATAGAAGATTTTAAAGATGGTCATTATAAAGAAACTGTTGATGTACGAGACTTTATAATGAAAAATATTACAAGATATGATGGGGATGAAAGCTTTTTAAAACCTGCTAGTGAAAAGACTAAAAAAGTTTGGAATAAGTGTGAAAAGCTTTTAAAAGAAGAATTAAAGAAAAAGGTTTTAGATATTGATACCACCCATGTATCAGGAATTACTAATTTTGCACCTGGTTATATTGATAAGGAAAATGAAGTAATTGTTGGTTTACAAACTGATGAGCCTTTAAAAAGGATGATGAATCCCTTTGGAGGTCTTAGAATGGTTAAAAATTCTTTAAAGGCTTATAATTATAAAATGGATCCAACTATTGAAAAATATTTTCCAATGTTTACAAAATCTCATAATGATGGAGTATTTGATGCTTATAATGATGAAATTAAGTTATGTAAACACGTTGGGTTAATTACAGGCTTACCTGATGCTTATGGTCGAGGAAGAATAATTGGAGACTATAGACGAATTGCTTTATATGGAATTGATTTTTTAATCAATGAAAAGAAAAAAGATTTACAAAAAATCGAAGTTAAACTAGATGAATCAATAAGACTTCGAGAAGAAGTCAGTATGCAAATTAAAGCATTAGAGAAAATTAAAGAAATGGCTCAAAGTTATGGTTATGATATTTCAAAACCTGCAAGAAATAGTTTTGAAGCAGTTCAATGGTTATATTTTGGTTATTTAGCTGCTGTTAAAGAAGCCAATGGGGCAGCAATGAGTTTAGGTCGAGTTGATGCTTTTCTAGATATTTATTTTGAAAATGATTTAAAAAAAGGTATTATAACTGAAGAAGAAATTCAGGAATTGATTGATCAATTTGTAATTAAATTAAGATTAGTGAGACATTTAAGGACTCCTGAATATGATGAATTATTTTCTGGAGATCCAACTTGGGTAACTTGTTCAATTGGTGGTTGTGATAAAAATGGACATTCAATGGTTACCAAAACATCATTTAGGATACTACATACTTTAACTAATTTAGATCCAGCTCCTGAACCTAATATGACAGTGCTTTGGAGTGCTAATTTATCAGAAAACTTTAAAAAATATGCTACTAAGATGAGTATTAAAACTGATGCTATTCAATATGAAAATGATGATCTTATGCGACCTATTTATGGTGATGATTATGCTATTGCTTGCTGTGTTTCAGCTATGGAAATAGGTAAGAATATGCAATTCTTTGGTGCAAGATGTAATTTAGCTAAAGCTTTACTTTATAGTATCAATGAAGGTTATGATGAAATGGAATATGTTAAAGTTTTAGATGGCATTGACAAACTTGATGATAAAATTTTAGATTATGAAAAAGTTAAAAAGAATTTTTATAAAGTTATTGAAAAAACAGCTAAAGTTTACTCTGATGCTATGAATATTATTCATTATATGCATGATAAATATGCTTATGAAGCAAGTCAAATGGCTTTACATGATACAAATGTTAAAAGGTTAATGGCTTATGGAGTAGCTGGGTTATCAGTTGTTGCTGATTCTTTGTCAGCTATAAAGTATGCTAAAGTTAAACCAATTAGAAATGAAAATGGAATTGCTATTGATTTTGAAGTTGAAGGTGATTATCCTAAATATGGAAATGATGATGATCGAGTTGATAATATTGCTCAAGAAGTTGTAAAAAAACTTTATCAAGAATTAGCACGACATGAAACTTATCGTAATAGTTTTCCAACTTTATCAATTTTAACTATTACTTCAAACGTTGTCTATGGTCATAAAACGGGAACTACTCCTGATGGAAGAAAAAGTGGGGAACCATTTGCACCAGGAGCTAACCCAATGCATGGTCGAGATAAAAGTGGAGCCCTTGCTAGTTTAAATAGTGTTGCAAAACTTGATTATGTTAATTGTTGCAGGGATGGAATTAGTAATACTTTTTCCATTATTCCTCAAGCTCTTGGTAAAGATTTAAATGAACAAATTAATAATTTATGTGGTATTTTAGATGGTTATTTTGAAAATGGTGCTCATCATTTAAATGTTAATGTTTTAACTAGAGAATTATTAATTGATGCGAAAAATAATCCCGACAAATATCCATTATTAACCATTCGAGTATCAGGCTATTCAGTAAGATTTAATAGATTAACTCCTGAACAACAAGACGAAGTTATTAAAAGAACTTTCCATGAGGCCATGTAATGGAGGGAAGTGTTTCTTCAATTGAAACCCTAACTAGTGTCGATGGACCTGGAATTAGAACAATTGTCTTTATGTCAGGTTGTAGGAAACGTTGTATGTATTGTCATAATCCTGAAATGTTTGAGATGGGAAAACCTAATTATAAAGATTTAGAACTTGCAGATAGATTACTCCGTTATAAAAATTATTTTAAAAGGGGAGGCGGAATAACATTCTCAGGAGGGGAACCCCTTCTTCAAACCAATTTCTTAATTCCTGTTTGTCAGAAACTTAAGAAAGAAGGTCTTCATATTGCAATTGATACAGCTGGAGACTTTATAGGTAATATCGAGGAATTATTAAAATATGTTGATTTAGTCATTCTAGATATTAAACATATCAAACCTAAGCAATATGAATATTTAACGAAATCTAAAATGAACAAAATTACAGAATTTATAAAAATACTTAATAAAAGTAAAGTTCCTGTTTTTTTAAGACAAGTAATTGTTCCAAATTTTAATGATAATATTGATTATTTAAAAGAGTTAAAAGAATATATTAAAGGTATTGAAAATGTTAAAGATATGACATTTATTCCATATCATAAACTTGGAAGTGAAAAATACGTCGAGTTAAATATTCCTAACCCTATGAAAGGAGTTTTAGAAATGGATAAAGACAAGTGTCAAGAGCTATATCAAAATTTTTTAAAGTTAGATTAGAAAGATAAAATAGAAAAAGACTAACTTAAAAATGAAAATAATAATAAATAAATTTAATATCAAAATTAATAAAATAAGACACATGAAAAGTAAAATACAAGTTTATGTGTCTTTTAATATTAGATAAAAGAAATATTATAATAACTAATAGAAAGATAAAATTTAAAAAAAGAAATATAATATTAAAGATAAGTTTAATTGTATTATTAGAAAATAGTTAAGTATTTTTAAGAAATATCAAAACAAAGAAAACAATATATATAATTATATTACTTTAAAATAACAAAAGAAGTATTTAGTTAAATATTTAAATAAAGTGATTTACTTTTATAGACAAATTCCTTTTTTTAGATTATAATTATTGATGAAGGTTAAGTGAAGGGTATGTATAACTATATAATAGGAAAAATTACTGAAATTGATAGTGCCTCTGTAACTTTAGAAAATAATGGAATAGGGTATTTAATTAATACTCCTAATCCTTATGCTTTTAAAGAAGATATGGAATATAAAGTTTATTTATATCAACAAATAAAAGAAGATGAGCATTTGTTATTTGGTTTTAAAACATTAGAAGAGAAAGAATTGTTTTTAAAATTAATAAGTGTTAAAGGACTAGGACCAAAGATGGCTTTACCTATAATTGCATCTGGGTCAATTGTGGGAATTGCTGATGCTATCAATCGAGAAAATATTTTATATTTGAAAAAGTTTCCTAAGATTGGTGATAAATTAGCTCGGCAAATGATTTTGGACTTAAAAGGAAAAATTCATGTTGAAGGTGTTATGGAAGATAGTGGACCTGATGAAGTATTTGAAGCCTTAATAGCCCTTGGTTATAAAGATAAAGATGTTAGAAATGTTATTGCAAGAATTAATCGAGAAAATAGTATAGAGGAGCAAATAAAAGAAGCTTTAAAATTAATGATATAGAGAGGAGATTAGCATGAAAAGAGTTGTTGATAGTGAAAAAGAAGAAGAAGATACATTAATAGAATCAAGCATACGACCTCTAACAATATCTGAATATATTGGACAAACAGAGACTAAAGAAAACATTAAAGTTTTTATTGATGCAGCTTTGCTTCGAGATGAAGCACTCGATCATGTTCTTTTATATGGACCTCCAGGTCTTGGAAAAACAACTCTTGCTATGATTATTGCAAATGAACTTCACAAAAACATTAAAACCGCTAGTGGCCCAGCAATTGAAAAACCTGGTGATTTGGCAGCTATTCTTTCAACGCTTGAACCTGGAGATGTATTATTTATTGATGAGATACATAGAATTCCTAGGTATATTGAAGAAATTTTATATCCAGCAATGGAAGATTTTACCTTAGATATTGTAGTTGGAAATGACTCTCAGGCAAGAAGCATTAAAATTGATTTACCACCTTTTACGTTAGTTGGTGCAACAACAAGAGCAGGTGATATCACTAGTCCATTAAGAGACCGATTTGGGATAGTTTGTAAATTACAATATTATACTAATGAAGAATTAAAACTTATTGTTGAAAGAACTAGTCGAGTTTTAGAAATGCCAATTGATGAAGATGCTGCACTAGCACTTGCGACAAGAAGTCGAGGAACTCCAAGAATTGCTAATCGTTTATTTAAACGTGTTCGAGATTTTGCACTTGTAGCTGGACGCGAAAGTATTGATTTAAAAACAGCTGAAGACGCATTAGATAGACTAAAAGTTGATACTTATGGGCTTGATGAAATTGATCATCAATATTTAAGAAGTTTAATTGAAAAATTTAATGGAGGTCCAGTTGGAGTTGATACTCTTGCTTCAAGTATTGGAGAAGAAGTTACAACCTTGCTTGATGTCTGTGAGCCATTTCTTATGCAAAAAGGATTTATTAAAAGAACACCAAGAGGGAGAGTAGCAACTATGAAATCATATAAATTATTAGGTATAAATTATCAAGAAAATTTATTTAGTTAGGAGAATAAAATATGGGAAAAATAGTAATAAATGTGAAAGAAATATCAAATATAAACGATATATATGGACCTTATGCAAGACGTAAATGTCAGGTAACAACTCTTGAAGATAATAAGCAAGAAAATACCTTAAGTTATCTTGACGAAAATAGCATATTGGAAGATATAAATTCTTATATTACATATCTAAATAGTCAAAAGAACAATAATTATGGACAAGAAAATTTTACATTAGAGAGAAGAACTAGAAATATGAAAGCCACACCTTTTTATTCCGTTGGGTTAGTTTTAATACTTCTAGCAATTTTTTCTGAAGAAAATAATGTTTTGCCCTTAGTTATAGCTGGTATCGTTGTTATCTTATTGACGGTTGTTATTGCTAATGGTTTGTTTTTACCTAAGAAAAAGTCTAAAAATTCTGAAAATTTAAATCTCGAGACGGAAATTAAAAAAGCCGAAGAACTTTATAAAGTAGCTGAAAATGAGATTGCAAGAAAGTCTAATCTAGATATTACAAGAAATAAGTTAGAAAAACAAGCTTTAGAATGTAAAAAGGATATTATTAGTAAATTATCAATTGAAAAAACTATTAAAGATTTAAGAGATAGAGCTAAAAAAGCATTATTTTAAAAGATAGATAGTTTAAAAATATCTTAGGTGATTTATGATTATTAAAATATAAATTTAATAAGAGGGTGATTAAATGAAAGTAAACGATTTCGATTATCCATTAGATGAATCTTTAATTGCTCAAACTCCAATTTTAAAAAGAGATGAGTCAAGATTAATGGTTTTGGGAAGAAAAGATGGCAGTATTAAACATCAAAAATTTTATCAGATAATTGATTATTTAAAAGCTGGTGATGCTTTAGTTTTAAATGATACAAAAGTAATTCCTGCAAGATTAATTGGTGAAAAAGAAGATACAAAAGCAATTATTGAAATATTACTTTTGAAAGATATAGGAGAAAATATTTGGATTGCCCTTGCTAAACCTGCTAAAAGAATAAAATTAGGCACTATTGTTAATTTTGGAAATGGACTTTTAAAAGCTCAATGTATTAAAATAGAAGAAGATGGAATAAGGCATTTCAAATTAATCTATGAGGGAATTTTAATGGAAATTCTTGATAAACTAGGTACTATGCCACTTCCTCCATATATTCATGAAAAATTAGAAGATAAAGATAGATATCAAACTGTCTATGCCAAAAATATGGGAAGTGCAGCAGCCCCAACTGCAGGTTTACATTTTACAAATGAACTACTTGATAAAATAAAAGCCAAAGGAGTTAAAGTTTTATTTATAACTCTACACGTTGGGCTAGGAACATTTAGACCTGTAATGGTTGAAGATATCAAAGATCACGAGATGCATAGTGAGTATTACTCAATATCAAAAGAAGTTGCTCAAGAATTAAATGAAGTTAAAAAACAAGGTGGACGAATAATAGCAGTTGGTACTACTTCTACAAGAACCTTAGAAACTGTTATTTCTAAATATGGAGAATTTAAAGAATGTTCAGGTACTACTAATATCTTTATTTATCCAGGATATGAATTTAAAGCTATTGATGGACTTGTAACTAATTTTCATTTACCAAAGTCAACCTTAATAATGTTAGTAAGTGCTTTTTCAAAAAAAGAATTTATAATTAATGCATATATGATTGCTCAACAAAAAAAATATCGCTTTTTTTCATTTGGCGATGCAATGTTAATTATATAGGAGGGTAAAATGCAAGATAAAAATAATAAAATGGATTATAAAACTTTGAATAAATTAATAAAAACAGGAAGTATTCTTTTGAAAATAATGTTAGCTTTGCTTATATTATCTATTTGTGTTGTTATTATTTATTTGTTTGATAAAACGAATCTTTTAAGGACAATTGGGAAAATTTTAGGTATAATTTCACCACTTTTTATTGGACTTGGTTTAGCATGGTTATTAGAGCCAGCTATTAATTATTTCGTTAAAAATAAAGTAGGTAGAAAATTATCGGTAGTTGTCGTTTACTTGATATTTATTTTTTTAATAGTTATAATTCTTGCTTTAATAGTACCTGAGTTTATCTCACAAGTTAATGAACTTATTAAAAAGATACCATACTTTTTAAGTGAAATAAATGAATTTATTAATAATTTCTTCTTAAAATTTTCAAATACTGAGTATGATTTAACAGCATTAAAGGATAATATTTTAAATTCTATTAATAAATGGGCGAATGGATTGACAACTAAAGATTTAACAGGTATTGTCAGTGGTGTTGGGTCATCATTAAAAGTTGTATTTAATTGTTTACTTGGATTATTAATAGCCTTTTATTTATCACTTGATTTTTCCAAAATAAATAAATATTTTAACGTAATTGTACCAACCAAATATCAACCCGAAGTAAATAAAGTTAAAAACTCTTTAAATGAAATGCTTAGAAATTATGTTAATGGAACCTTATTATCATGTTTATTTGTTATGATTTTCTCACTTATTGGTTTCTTAATTTCAGGAGTATCTTCACCACTTTTATTTGCTATTTTTTGTGCTATAACTAACATTATTCCATATTTTGGACCTTATATTGGAGGCATTCCTGTTGTTGTAGTTGGCTTTGCAATTAGTCCATTTACAGGAATTGGTTGCTTGATTACCGTTATTGTAGTACAATTCTTAGAAGGAAATATTTTACATCCAATTATTGTTGGTAAAGCTATTTCCCTTCATCCAATTACAATTACAATAAGTCTATTAATTTTTGATTATTTCTTTGGAGTCGTTGGAATGATTTTTGCTCCTCCAATTGTTGCAACTTTAAAGATAATTTGTCTATATTTAGAAGATAAATATCATTTGCTTAATCGTTTAAAAAATGGCAATCAATTAATTAAGGAATAAAGTTTATTCTTTAGTATAAGGAGATTTTCGATGAAAATTAAATATCCTAAAAATTTAGAAAAGCAAGATACAATCGGAGTTACAGCAACTTCTTCTGGTGTTATAAAAGATGTTGATATTAAAAAACTCAATAATGCTTATAAGAATTTAAATAAAATGGGTTATAAGATAATAGAAACCAAAAATGTTCGTCAAAATAAACAATTTGTAAGTTCTGATAGTAAAACCCGTGCTAATGAGTTTCTCGAATTATGGAAAGATAAAAATATTGATGTAATTGCTCAAGTTCGAGGTGGGGAATTTTTAATGGAAATACTACCATATATAGATAAAGATATTATTTTAAATAATAAACCAAAATGGATCTTTGGGTATTCCGATTCAAGTTTATTAAATTTTTATCTAACTACTAATTATTATATTGCAACTTCTACAGGAATGAATATAATGAAATTTGGTATGGAGCCATTAGATAATTCTCTTTTAATGGAATTAAAAGTTTTAGAACAAAATGAGTATCTTCAAGAAAATTTTTTAAAGTATGAAGAAGAAAAAACAATAAAAGAAACTTATAATACTCCTTTTAATTTAACTAAGAACGTTTACTATAAAAATTTATATAAAAATAAAAAAACATTATATCTGGAAGATTAATTGGAGGTTGTATTGAAGCTTTAGTAACAATTATAGGAACAAAATATGATAATACTAAAAACTTTATAAATAATTTTAAAGAAGGAATACTATGGTATTTAGAAGATTATATGGCTAATCCTTTAGATTTATATCGTTTTCTTTGGCAAATGAAAGAAGCTGGTTGGTTTAAAAACGCAAATGGTTTTTTGATAGGAAGGACTAGAGCTATTAAAGAAATCAATGATTTTACTTATTTAGACGTTTTACATAAAATCTTTGATGATTTAGAAGTTCCTGTTATCTATGATGTAGATATTGGACATCAAATGCCAATTTGGACAATTATTAATGGAGCTTTTGGAACATTTACTTATGATAAAGGAAAAGGGCAAATTAAAATTGAAAAAAAATAAAGAATCTTTCTTAATTTAAGGGTTCGTTGTCAAGGAGGGAATGTTTGAAGTTATTATAGCCCAAATTGGACAGTTAAAATTGCTTTATCTATCGTATTCAAGTGATATAGATTATAGTGCTAATAGTAAATATTGGAAAGAAACAAAATTAAATCAATTTGCCACATCGGCAATTTCTACAAGACTGTAAGACGAACTTTATAAAAAGCAATGTAAAAATTTCAAGTGGTACTGGAACGAAAGATAACCCTTATAAATTAGTCTTAGATTAAAATTTCAATAATCTTCTCTTCAAATTAAAAATATTAATACAACATATAGTACTTTTGCTAATTTTTCATAATAAGTTAAATAAAAATAATAATTTATGTTATAGACTAAATAAAAATTATAAATTTAATTAAAAAAAGATTAAAAATACAAATTTATTAAAAAAATTCACAAAAAGTCTTGAAAAAATGGAATAAATATAATACAATCTATTTGTTGGTGGTGAATATATGAAAAAAGTTGTTAATCAAGATAATGAAAGAGAAGTTATGTTAAGAGAACTTGAAGATGAATTTATAGCAGAGTTTCACGCACTAAGAAAAGCTCATGAAATGACTCAACAAGAAATGGCTGATAAAGCTAATGTTATACGTGAGACAATTGCAAGAATTGAAAATTCTATTACATCCCCTCAAGTTAGTACATTACTTAAAATTTTAGCTCCTCTTGGATATACAATCAAAATTACAAAAATTGAAAAATAATTTATTTAAAGAACTTTAGTTCTTTTTTTCTGCTATATAAATAATTTAAAATAATTAGGAGGAAAAATGAAGAAAATAATTTTAAAAATAGGTGGTATGAGTTGCAGTGCTTGTTCTAGTGGTTTAGAAAAATATTTAAATAGTCAAGAAGGAGTTATTAATGCCTCTGTTAATCTTGTTTTAGCTCAAGCCTATATTGAATATGAAGATTCTTTAACTGTTTTAGATTTAGAAAGATTTATTAAAGAACGAGGATATGAAAGTTTAGGAATATTCAATGAAAATGAAGAAGAAGATAATAATAAAAAAGATAAAACATTGTTATTTATTTTTTTACCACTTGCTATCCTTATTTTATATATAGCAATGGCTGATATGTTTCATTTACCAACTTTAAAATTATTTAAAAATCATTTTTATTATGCCTTAACCTTATTAATTCTAACTTTACCATTTCTTTGGTATGGTTTGGATATTTTTAAAAGTGGAATTAAAAATTTAATTCATAAAAATCCAAATATGGATACTTTAGTAACACTAGGAGTATTTTCAAGTTTTATAATTAGTTTAGTTTCATTTATTATGATAATTTTAGGTAAAATGGAATATCATATGAATTTATATTTTGAATCAGTTGCTATTATTATTTTCTTCATTAAATTAGGAAGAATTATTGATAAAGAAAGTAAAGGAAAAACCAAAGAAGCGATTAAGGAATTAGTACAAATTACTCCAACTAAAGCTTTAAAAAAAGATAATGATAAGGAAATAGAAATTACAATTGATGAAGTAAAAAAAGGTGATATTTTAATTGCTAAACCAGGTATGAAAATAGCTGTTGATGGAGTGATAGTAAATGGTGAGACCCATTTAGATGAAGCTTTTATAACAGGGGAATCAAAACCAGTTAAAAAAGCTATTAATGATAAAGTAGTTGCTGGTAGTTTAAATATTGATGGTTATTTTGAATATAGAGCTGAAAAGATAGGACGTGATTCAACTATTTCTGAAATTGTGAAGTTGGTAGTTGAAGCAACTAATACCAAAACAGGTATTCAAAGACTTGCTGATAAAGTCAGTAGTTATTTCGTGCCATTTATTATGTTAATTGCCTTTTTGACCTTAATTGTCTATTTAATATTAGGTAACTCGTTAAATCAAGCAGTTATTACTATGGCAACAGTATTAGTAGTAGCTTGTCCATGTGCATTAGGACTTGCAACTCCTCTTGCTATGGTTATTTCAATTGGAACTAGTGCTAAAAATGGAATTTTAATTAAATCAAGTGAAATATTAGAAGAAGCTTATAAAGTTGATACAATTGTTTTTGATAAAACAGGAACATTAACCTATGGTAATTTAAAAATATCTGATGTTAAAAATTATAGTAAGAAAAGTGATAAAGATTTAATTAAATTAATTGCAAGTTTAGAAAAAAAATCAACTCATCCAATTGCTAAAGCTTTTAAAGAACAAGTTTCGGATAAAGATTTTTTAAATGTTCAAAAATTTCAAAATATTTCGGGAATTGGAGTTAAAGGAATAATTAATAATAAAGAAGTAATTGTTGGTAATAATAAATTATTTAAAAAATTTAAACTTAAAAATAATTATCTTAAAGATGAAAAAGAGTTAGCAAGTTTTGGAAATAGTATTGTTTATTTAATAGAAGATAAGCAAGTTTTAGGTTTATTTGGAGTTAAAGATATTATTAGAACAGAAGCTAAAAGGACTATTATGACTCTTAAAAAAATGGGAAAAGAAATTATTATGTTAACAGGTGATAATTTGGAAACTGCAAACATTATTTCTAAAAGTCTAGGAATTGATAAAGTTATTTCTAATGTTATGCCAGCTGAAAAAACCAAAATTATTAAAGATTTAATTAAGAATAATCATAAAGTAATGATGATTGGTGATGGAATTAATGATGCACCTAGTTTAAAATCAGCAACAGTTGGAGTTAGTATTAATAGTGGTACTGATATTGCAGTTAATTCATCAGATATTATTTTAATGAATGATAATTTAGAGAAAATTCCTTTACTTTTGAATATTAGTTCTAAAACTATGAAAAATATTCGAGAAAACTTATTTTGGGCTTTCTTCTATAATGTTTGTATGATTCCAATTGCAATAGGAGTTTTTAAACCATTTGGTATTAGCATGAATCCAATGTTTGCAGGAATTGCAATGACTATTAGTAGTATTACAGTTCTTCTTAATTCTTTAAGACTTAAAAAAATTCCTCTTGATAATATTAAAGATTAAATTTATGATTATCAAAATTGTAAAACGTATAAGTTATGGAATAAATTAGTATTTTATTAAATTAAATATAAATATTTTGTTTTAAAAGTTAAGGAATACTTGCATTAAGACTGTTAGTCCTAATATATTTTTAAAAATAAATATATTAACTTAGTTTAAAATAGATTATTAAAGAAAATAGTTTAAATGATAACCTATTTAATTACTTAGATTATTTGAATGATGTTTGCAATTTTACATAATTAAGAGATTTAGAAAAATTAATTCTTAAATTTATTTTAAGAGTTTTTCTTTTGGTTATTGAATAAATAAAATCTATTTTGTATAATATTAATAG
>CAYTGK010000002.1:0-29124 GCA_964437305.1 uncultured Muribaculaceae bacterium | reverse complement strand
ATGATATTAGAGGAATGTATGCTTATACTGGTTATTATAAAGATAAAAGAATTACGGTAATGGGACATGGAATGGGAATGCCTAGTATTGGTATTTATTCTTATGAATTATTTAAGTTTTATGATGTTGATATAATAATTAGATTAGGTTCTTGTGGCTCACATAATAAAAATTTTGGAATAGGAGATACAATTATTACAAATAAAGTTAAAACTTTAAGTAATATTTCTAAACAAATGTTTAATGAAGAAATTTACGAATTACCTATTTATGATGATATTAATAATATCATTTTAGAAACAGCTAAAAATATGAATGTTGAACTTAAAAAAGCTTGTGTTACAACAGTTGATGTTTTTGATGTTTACTATCCTAATATAAGAAATGATAAGAATATTGAAGTTGCTGAAATGGAAGCTTTTGGTCTATATGCTGTTTCTAAACTCTTAAATAAAAAATGTGCTTGCTTATTAACCGTTGTTGATTCACCTTATACTAAAGAAGAAATCAAAGCAGAAGATCGTGAAAAGAAATTAAATGATATGATTGAAGTTGCTTTAGAGACAACTTTAAAGTTATAAAATGAGTGGCTTTCCATTCATTTTTTTGTTATAATGATTAAAAGGTGATAATATGCTTAGAAAAATTTTACATAAATATAAAACTTGGAATCCACCTAAAGAAGTAAGATTATTATTACTTTTTTTACCAATTATATTATTATTTTTTACTTTCAATATTGATAATGATTTTTGGTTTTTAATCAATACTGGTAAAACTATATTAACTAAAGGTTTCATTACTATTGAACCTTTTACAATTCATGAAGGTTTAAAATTTATTCCTCAACAATGGCTAACTGATGTAATTTTTTATATTCTTTATTCTAAATTAGGTGTTTATGGAATATTTGCTTTATTAGTTATTATAAATATTTTAATAATATTTTTAATGTATAAACTTTGTTTACTTGTTTCAAATAATAAAGTTAAATTATCCTTATTAATAACGATTGTAACAGATATTTTATTAGAAATGTTTGCCTTTACTACACGACCTCAAATTTTTGATATATTATTGTTATTATTAGAAATTTATTTATTAGAACTTTATATTAAAAAGAAAAAGAATAAATACTTAATAGGACTTCCAATTATATCTTTATTAATGTTAAATCTTCATGCCTCTATTTGGCCAATTTTATTTATTTTTTTAATTCCTTATTTTTTAGGTAAATTAAAATTTAAATGGACTATTAAAGAAGACTATAAATTAATTCCCTTAATCATAACTTTTATTTTAATGCTATTAATAACAATCATAAACCCTTATAAACTAGAATTACAAAAATACTTTTTTAATTCTTATGATATATCTTATATAAATAATTCAGTATTAGAAATGACACCAGTTAATATTACGAATGGTTTAATATTTATAATTTATATTTTTATGGTTTTATTAACATATTATCTAAATAAAGACAAAAAAGTTAATTTAAGATATCTGTTATTAATTTTGGGAACTACATATTTATTATTAAAACATTATAAAGGGATTATTTTCTTTAGTATTGCAAGTTTATTAATTTTAAGTTATAATTTAAAAGATTATTTTCCATTTGAAAAAAAAGAAGTTACTTCTAAATATTATTTACCAATTACTTGTTTTTTGATAGTTGGAATATTTATTATTTGTATAATATTTATACCAATAGATAAAGAATTTAATAATCCATTAGTAAAAGTTGGTAATTATTTAGAAGATAATGTTCCAAAGAATATTAAACTTTATACTAATTATAATAATGGAGCTTATTTTGAATATTTAGGCTATAAAACTTATTTAGATGCTAGAGCTGAAGTATTTTTAAAAAAGAATAATCAAAAAGAAGATATTTTATTTGAATATTATAATTTAGAAAGAGGTAAACTTAATTATCGAGAATTTTTAGATAAATATAATTTTGATTATTTAGTCATTGATAGTAAAGAACTTCTATATACTTATATCAAGGATACTAATTATGATTTAGTATATGAATATCCAACTAAAGATGTTATTTATCAAATATATAAAAGAAAGTAGGTGATATTATTAAAATTGGTGTTTTTGATTCTGGTATAGGAGGTCTTAATGTTTTAAAAGAAATTTTAAAGAAATATAAAAATAATACTTATATTTACTGTGGTGATACTAAAAATATTCCTTATGGTGAAAAAGATAAAGAGACTTTATTAAAACTTGGAATAAAAATAATTAGATTTTTAGAAAGTAAAGATGTTGATTTAATTATTATTGCCTGTGGTACTTTAAGTTCTAATTGTTATTATGAATTTAAAAAAATAAGTAAAGTTCCTATTATTGATATTATTTCCGAAACAATTGAGTATGTAAATAGTAAGAATTTTAAAAAAATTGGTGTTTTTGCAACAACCAGAACTATTCAAAGCCATATATTTAAAGAAAGATTAAAAATGGAAGTTTTGGAAGTTGAAACGAAAGAATTAGTTCCTATGATTGAAGAATCTAAATTAGATTCTAATATTATTAAAAGTTATATAGATAAAATAAAAGATGTTGATGCTTTAATTCTTGGATGTACTCATTATCCTAGTTTAAAGGAAGAATTTCTTAAATATTTGAATAATAATATTAAGATAATTGATATGGGAGTTTGTTTAAGAGATAAATTAAATATTGATAATAAGGGAAAATATAATTTAACTATGTATTTTACCAAAATAGATAATGTTTTAATAAAAAATATAGATAAGATAATTCATGATAATTATAAAATAATAGAAATGGAGGAGATTTAATGCAAGCTATTATTAATGGAAAAATTATTTTAAAAGATAGAATATTAGAAGGTAAGACACTTTTATATTCTGATAAGATTGAGGGAATTGTTGAAGAAGTTCCGAAAGATGTAAAGATAATTGATGCGAAAGGGAATTATGTTGCACCTGGTTTAATTGATATTCATATTCATGGTTATTTAGGAAAAGATGTCTGTGATGCAAATGTTGATAGTATTAAAACAATTGCTAGTGGTATTATGAAAAATGGAGTAACTGGCTTTTTACCAACGACAATGACAGTTTCTAAGGATACTATTGAAAAATCTTTAAAAGTTTGTCGGAGTTTAAAAGAAGAAAGTAAGTCTTGGGATGGAGCTAGTATTTTAGGAGTTCATGCAGAAGGACCATTTATTAGTCCTAAGAAAAAAGGAGCTCAAGATGAGAGGTATATTTTAAAACCTGATGCTAACTTTGTTAAAGAATATCAAGATATTATAAAAATAATTACAATGGCACCTGAAATGGATGAAGACTTTAAAGAAATTGAAAAAATTCGAAGAGAAACTAATGTTATTGTGTCAATGGGGCATACTGATGCTGATTATGAAACAGCTTTGAAAAGCACTTATGCTGGAGTTCGTCATGCTACTCATACTTTTAATGCTATGAGTCCTTTAAATCAAAGAAATCCTGGAGTTGTGGGAGCAATTATGAATTCAGATGTTACTTGTGAACTTATTGTTGATACCTTTCATATTCATCCAGCTTTATATGATATTATGTATAAATTAAAAGGTAATAAATTGTGTTTTATTACCGATTGCCTTCCAGCAGGAGGGCTACCAGACGGAGAATATACTTTAGGTGGTGAGAAATTTATTTCTAAAGGAATTGAATGTAGACTTCTTGATGGAACTATAGCTGGCTCTATCTTAAAACTTAATAAGGGAGTTTATAATGTTTATAAAAATAGTACTATTCCTTTATATGAATGTGTTAACTGTGCCTCTCTTAATCCAGCTAAAGCTATTCAAATTGATAATACAAAAGGTTCAATTGAGATAGGTAAAGATGCAGATATTATTATAGTAGATAAAGAATTTAATGTTTTAAAAACAATTATAGGAGGTAAGATTAAGTATGAAGCTTAAAGTAGAATCAGTTTTAGATAAAAACTTTGAACCCTTAAGTATAAAACTTCGAGAAATGCGTGAAAAAGCTCAAGATAAGGGAGAAGACTTAATAATTGGAATTGAAAGAAATAATAAAAATATTACAACTTATAAAATGCGTGTTTTAAAAAAAGGAATTGATGATGAATTTAATTATCAATTAGTATCCCGAGTTGTTAAATCTTTACTTTGGATTGCAGGAGGTTTTAAAATTATTATTTCTGGCTCCCCATTTATTTATGAAAAAATTAAAGCTGATTATAAAATAGGTGGTAAACGCGAATTTGATATTAAATTTATGGAAGGAGTATATGAAAGGCCATTTGAAGTTTTAAATACTTCGCTTGAAAAGGCTCCTAAAAGTTTTGAATCGGCAATTTCTATAGGTCGGAACTTAGAAGGAGAACGAATTGGTTTTGATGCTGGTGGAAGTGATCGCAAAGTATCAGCTGTTATTAATGGAAAATCAGTTTATTCTGAAGAAGTTATTTGGTCTCCTAAATTAAATTCAGATCCTAAATATCATTTTGAAGAAATTTATAAAGCTTTCAAAACAGCTGCTTCAAAGCTTAATCATGTTGATGCAATTGGTGTTTCAACGGCAGGAGTTTGTATTGCTAATAAATTAATGGTTTCCTCTTTATTTTTAAAAGTAAATGAAGATGATTTTGAAAAATATGTTAAATCAATTTATTTAGATGCTGCTTCTAAATTAAGTAAGGAACTTGGTTATGAAATTCCTATTGAAGTTGCAAATGATGGAGATGTTACAGCTTTAGCTGGTGCTATTTCTATGAATGTTAATTCCTTACTTGGAATTGCAATGGGAACTAGTGAAGCTGGTGGTTTTATAGATAAGAATGGAAATATTACTGGTTGGTTAAATGAATTAGCTTTTGTACCAGTTGATTATAATAAAGAAGCTATGATTGATGAATGGTCAGGAGATTATGGTTGTGGAGTTAAATATTTTTCTCAAGATGCAGTTATTAAATTAGCAAGTTTAGCTGGGATTGAATTGTCTAATGATAAAACTCCAGCAGAGAAATTAAAAGTTATTCAAGATTTAATGGAACAAGATGATACTCAAGCTATTAAAATATATGAGAATATAGGCTGTTATTTAGGTTATGCAATTCCTTATTACAATGAATTTTATAATTTAGAACATATTTTATTAATGGGAAGAGTAACGTCTGGTAAAGGCGGAGAAATTATTGAAAAAGTAGCCTCTCAAGTATTAAAAGAAGAATTTCCAGATTTAGCCAAGAAAATAACTATTCATTTACCCGATGAAGCAAGTAGGCGAGTAGGACAATCAGTAGCTGCTGCTTCTTTACCAAGTATAAAATAGTAATTTAAATTTAAAGGTATTTTTAGAAAAAGCTTGAATTAATTAGTAATTTAGTCTAAAATAATAACCATTCGAGGTGGTAGTATGCGAATAGCTGTTTTTTCAGATATTCATGGTAATTTAGAAGCATTAAAAGAAATATTAAAAGATATAGCAAAAGAAAATATAGATGAAATAATTTGTTTAGGAGATGTTATAGGTTTAGGACCAGAAAGTAAAGAATGTTTAGATTTAATAATCAATAATAATATAAAATTAATCCTTGGTAATCATGAACTATGTTATTTATTTGGAACAGAAATTGATTATAATATTACCCTAGAAGATAAAAAACATTATGATTATATTGCAAGTACTCTAACTGAAGTTGAAAAGAAATTTTTAGAAAAATGTCCTTTATTTATTGAATGTAAATATGGTATAAATAAAGTTAAGTTTATGCATTTTTTAATAAAGGATAAAAATATGAAATATCCTTATTATAGTTTAAATTTACTTACAACTTTAAAAGATTGTTTAGGGGATGTTGTTAAGAAATCTGATGCAGATTATATTTTTGTTGGTCATGAACATACTGGTTTTGATTATGAATTTGGAGAATCTAAATTATTTGGAATTGGTAGTTCTGGTTGTGTTAAAAGAAATATAACTAGTTATACTATTATAGAATTTAAAACGGAAATAACTGTATTAAGAAAAGTAATTACTTATAATCGTGATAAATTAATAAAAGCTATCGAAGATAATGATTATCCAGGCAGAAATCAAATAGCTACGAGATTTTTTGGAATAGAGATATAATTTCCAAAAGATTAAATTCTTTTTGTTAAAGATAATAAATAAAAAAATAACTTTTGAAATTAAGAGTTATTTTTTTAAAATTTCTTTTTCTTTATAAAATATCTAATAATATAGTATAAGAAAATAGCCATTAGTATAACATATATCCAAACAAGTATTAAATATAAATTACCCTTAGCATATTTACCTATAATAGCTGGAATATTTTCAGGAAAGTATTTACCTAAAAAAGCTTTGACTTCTATAAAAGTATTATATTTAATAAAAGTTAAAATTCTTAAGAAAATATCAACTATTGCAACAAAAAAAACTGTATTATAAAGACTTCTGAAAAAGCATATTACTACAACTAATAAAACAATAAAAATTACTGCATCCACTTTACCACTTCCTATCGTATATAATTTTATCAAAAGGTGATTTTTTTTGCAATAAAAATTTAAAATATCTTTACTTTAATAATTTATTATTATATAATGTTAATAGAATAGGAGGATATATAATGAGTAGAGAGTTCAAAAAAACATTCTTTAGTAGTTTGTTAGTTGTTTTACTAGTTATATCTAATTTATTAAGTGTAAAATATACTAGTTTTTTAGATTTAACAGTACCTGTTTCTGTTTTTGTTTTTCCATTTACATTTTTATGTACACTGATGTTGGTTAATTTAGGAGGAAAGAAAGTAGCCTATAGAGGGGTATTAGTTGCTTCTTTAATTCAAATATTTATTACAATTAGCTATGCCATTGCCGTTAGACTTGGAATTCAAACTGAAATTCCAGATTTAGCTGTTCATGTTAATAAAGTATTTGATGTAAATGAAATGAATTTATTAGCATCAATTGTCGCTTTTATTACTTCTAATTGCTTATTAATCTATATCTATGATATTTTCAAGAAATATAAAAAAGAATTCTTAGGAATAGCTTTAGGTTTATTAGCAGCTTTGTTCTCTAATACTATAATTTTTGAATTAATTGCAAGTAGAGAAAATGATTTTATGTTTATTATTAATATGTTATTAAGTAATATTATAGTTTCAATTATAATGTTAATTATTATAACAATTATATTCTATATCTTAAAAGAAAAAGATTATGAGACAGTAGAAATTAAGAATATTGATAAGCAGAAAAATGCTGATTTAGCTATTGAAGATGTTATGTTAGAAAAAAATGAAACTAAACCTAAACCTGTTAAAAAGAAAACTACTAATAAGAAAAATAATTATAATAATAATTATAATAATAACCGAAACTCAAAGAAAAATAACTCTAAAACCCAGAAAAATAGTCAAAAAAAGGTAAATAAAAAAGTTAATTAGTAAAAATTAGTAAAAAGTATTGATTTAAGGGTAAAAGTATGGTAACTTGTATATGTAAGCATAGTTTGTGCTTAAGATTATTCACTAATTAAAAGGAGGAAAACAAAATGAAAAAAGTTGAATTAGTTGAAGCTGTTGCTACAAAAACTGGATTGACTAAGGCTGATGCTTTAAGAGCAATTGATGCAACATTTGAAGCAATCACAGATGCACTAAAGGAAGGCGATAAAATTACATTAATTGGTTTTGGAACTTTCGGTGTTTCTAGAAGAGAAGCTCGTACAGGACGTAATCCTCAAACAGGAGCAAAAGTTTCAATTCCTGCACGTAATGCTGTAACATTTAAAGCTGGAACTCAATTAAAACAAACAATTAACTAAAAAGTTCAAAACTTTTTAGTTTTTTTGATTAACACTTTTTGAAGGGAGATTTATGAAAAACATTGCTTTAGAAATTCTTAAAATAATTGAAAATGCTGGCTTTAAGGCATATGTTGTTGGAGGATTTGTTAGAGATTATTTACTAGGAATTGAATCTATGGATATTGATATTACAACTAGTGCTACCCCAATGGAAATTAAAAAAATATTTTCAAGTGTTAAATTAAAGAAAAATATTCAAGATGAAGATAATTATGGTTCTATTAAAGTAACTTATAAAAATATTATTTTTGAAGTAACTACCTTTAGAGAAGAAATGTCCTATCTTGATAATCGCCATCCTTCTAGTATTAGATATGTAAATGATTTAAATATTGATTTAAAAAGACGAGATTTTACTATTAATGCTATTTGTATGGATAAAGATTCTAAGATTATTGATCCTTTAAATGGTATTTGTGATTTAAAAAATAAAATAATTAAAACTATTATTAAAAGTGATAAAAGTTTTAATGATGATGCTTTAAGAATATTAAGAGCCATTCGCTTTGCTGTAACTTTAGATTTTAAATTATCTGATGATATTATATTAGCAATTAAGAAAAATAAAAAAGTTCTTAAAAATATATCTTATGAAAGAAAAAAAATTGAACTTGATAAAATATTTACAAGCTTTAAGGCTAAAGAAGGAATAGATTTAATTAAAAAATTAGATTTAGCTGAGGCTTTAGATTTAGAAAATTTGGATCGTATTCATGATTATACTGATTTAATTGGTATTTGGGCAATGATAAACTCATCTTATTATAAATTTACTAAGCATGAAAAAGAGTTAATCAAAAAAGTTAATATTGTTTATGAACTCAATAATCTAGATCCCTTTGTTTTATATAAATATGGTTTATATGTTAATATTTTAGCAGGTATTAATAAAGGTATTAGTAAAAAAGAAATAACAGAAACTTATAATAAATTACCTATAAAGTCTAAAACTGATATTTTAGTTGAAGCTAATGATATTTGTAAAATTTTAAAAAAGAAACCCTCTGCATTTTTAAATGATATTTATAATAATTTAGAAATAGAGATATTAAAAGGTAAATTAAAAAATAATCAAAAAGATATTTTAGAATATATAAAAAATAACTTTAAAAATACTTAAAAATATGATAAGATTATAGAGAATAAAGAGGTGATTATGAAAAAGTCTTTGTGTATTGCAGGAATAGTTTTATTAATCTTTTTGATTATTTTACCTCCATTTTTAAGAATAGCATTACCAGCTAAAGATGAAGAAAAAAAAGAAGAAAAAATAGTTAGGCAAACTTTAAGTTGTGATTCAAATAACTATTTATCAAGAACAAGTTATGAAAATGGTATAGTGAAAATGATAATTATTAAAAAAGTAAATGAGACTACTCAAACGGAAACAGAAGAAGAAATAAAACCTCCAGAAAATTCTAATGAAGGAGTAACTCCAGAAACTCCTAAAGATAAAGAAACGGAAGAAACTCCTAAAGAAGAGGAAGAAGAGGAAACAGAATTAGCTAAACTTTTTAAAACTTTAAAAAAAGATTCTAGAGTTATTACAAAAGAAGTCGAAGATGGAGAAGTAATCACGATTGATTTTTCAGCTTCTGAATATTCAGGTCTTGAAGTTGAAAGTTTAAATAAGCCAATAAACGACCAATTAGCTTATTATGAAAATAATGGTTTAGTATGTAGTGTTATAGAATAGCCATACTGACTAAAAAAATTAATATGAAGAGGAGGATAAGAACTATAATTAAATTCTTATCTTTTAATATACTTTTTAAATAGTTTTTAATTTGATAAAAAGAAAGTACTAATAAAAAGTAAAAACAAAATAAATAATTAAGAGCTGGTATTATTTCTATTCTTTCAAGAAAACCAATTAAATTAACTTTCTTAAATATTGTTATATATGGATATTCATAGATATTAGTTAGAGTTAATGATAAAATTCCTATAATAAATAAATAAGTTAAAAGTTGATAAATAGTAGTTATTAATAAATCTTTAGTTTTAAACTTGGTATTACTAACAGGATAAATTAAAAAGTAACAATAAATTATTAATAACATATAATAAAGACTATCCTGAAATAGAGTATTAGAAAGAAATAACTTAGTTGTAAGATTGGAAAAGTCAAAATAAGGAATTGTTGTTGCAAAACCAAGAATTAAAAAAAAGATTATGAAGTATACTGCTAAAAGAATTACTTTAATAATGGTATGATACCCTTTATTTCCTAAAAAAAAGATAGTAAAGAGTAAAGTTAGACTAATACTAATAGTTGAGTATTCTCTTAAGATATTATCACTTATAAAATAAGTTGTTTTATTAAGATAGAAAATAAGAAAAATAAGAGATATTAACATTAAGATAAATTTAGTTAATTTATATTTATAGATATTTGTTTTTTCAAATAATAAAATAAATAAGAATGCTAAAAGATTACCTATTATAATAGCTAAAAAAGATAAGTTTTTAATATTCAATAAAAATACTGCTAAAGTTAAAATAAAATAAGTTATTTTGATTTCAATTTTTTTAATTTTCATAAGTACCTCGTATTGTATTTTTAATAGTTAATTTTTTCTTGGTAAATTTTTTTAAATTAGTTTGTAAATTAGAATTAAATAAGTTTTCAATTTCTTCTTTAGAATAGTTACAATCATTAGCAATAACTTTTATTTCATTAGTTATTAATAATTTGTTCTTTAAGTTAGTAACATTTGCTTTTATAATATTTAAATATAAAAATTTATTAGAATTATCTTTGCAAGTAAAACTATATTTATAAGTATCTATATTATTTAAATAATAATTAAGATAAATAACATCATCACTTTTAATTTCTTTATAAGTATTATTTTTAAATTCTTTTAAACCATTTAAAGTAATTGTATCTTCAAGTTTTAAAATTGGAAGATAGATAATTTCTTTATCATAGAAATTTTTTATTACATCATACATAGTTGTATAAATAGTTTTACTAGTTTCTCTGTTACTATTTTTAACTAAATCATTAATTTCTTGAAATTTTGCTTTTTTAATTATTTCTTTAATATTATTAGTATTAGCAACTAAAAAGTCTTCCCTTGTTTCATTGTTATTGATAAAAAAGTTTAAAATTTCTTCAAACTCTTGAGTTTTGATAGAATCATTTAGAAGTAATAGATTAAGATGAGATAGATAGATTTTTTTATTTAAAGTTAAACTTAAATTATCAATTATTTCATTTAAAGATTTACCTTCAATTTCATAAGTTTCCATTTGAGGTTCTAAAGTATTTTCATCTTTAATGTTTACAATGGAAGCATAAAATTTATAGATATTGTTTTCTTTTTCTAAACCTATTGTATTAATAATAGCTAAATCATTTAATTCAATATAAGAACTACAACCAGTTAACATAAAAATTAAAATTAAAATTAATAGTTTTTTCATTTTCCCCTCACTTTATTATCACTTAAAATAGGATTACGTAGTTTAGCTTTATGATTATTAATTTTTAAAATACCATCTTTTTGTTCTTCAAAGTTAATAGGGGCAAAAGGATATAAATAATCTTTATCTTCACTTTTAGTATCAGCTAAATTGGTTAGAATTAGAATAATACCTAAAAAGATACCATAATAACCAAGAATACTTGCAAGTATTATAACTAAAAATCTATACCATCTAATTGAATTTATAGCTTCAATTGATTGAACTAATAAACCACTTATGGCACTTAATGCAACAACTATAATCATGATAGGTGAAACAATTCCAGCATTTACAGCAGCCTCACCTAAAACTAAGCCACCTAGAATAGAAATAGCTGTTCCCATAGAAGATGGTATTCTAATATCACTTTCTCTTAAAATTTCAAAGGAAATTATCATTAAAATAGCTTCAATAAAAGCAGGAAAAGGAACGGACATTCTTTGACTTTGGAAACTTAAAAGAAAATTAATTGGCATACTATCAGGGTTATGCGTAGTTAAAGCAACATAAAAAGCAGGAAGAAAAATAGCAATAATAAAAGAAAGTATACGAATAATTCTAATAAAAGTTACATTAAGAGGTTTTTGGTAATAATCATCACTGGTATGAAAAAAATCAATAAAGAAAGTAGGTAAGATTAAAACTTCAGGACTATTATCGACAATTAATATAATTTTTCCTTCAAGTAAAGCACTACTAGCTAAATCTGGACGTTCCGTTGCTTTTAAAGTTGGAAATAAACTTTTAGAATTATTTAAATATTTCTTTAAATAATTACTATCAATGATACCATCAATATTTATTTTTTTAAGTTGTTTATAAGTTTTATTAACTAAATCTTCTTTTACAATTCCTTTTAAATAAAGAAGTCCAACTTTAGTTTTTGTATGAACTCCTAATTCAATCGTTTTAATATGTAAATTAATATCTTTAATTCTTCTTCTAATAAGTCCAAGGTTAGTATTGTAATGTTCAATAAAAGCATCTTTTGGACCAATAATAGTTCTTTCATATTCAGCTTCTGAAACTCCTCTTGTTAAATCACGTCTTGTTTCAATAGCTAAAATATTTTTATCATTAACAATTATAATAGTAAACCCATTTAATAACTTTGATTTTAATTTATCATAATCTTTAATTACTTCTGTAGTTGTTGCTGGTAAATAATTAAATAAATAATCAGTTAAACTATCAGTTTCTAAATTATCTAAAATACTAATTCTTTTTAAAATAAAATTATTGATATCTTCACTACTAGTAATAGTTTCTATATTAATAATATTAATTATATTATTTTTAAGTTTAATTTCTTTATAGATATAATCATCTGCTTCATTAGAATCTTTCTTAATTCTTTCTATATAACTCATCATATCACCATAATAATTAGTATTTTCTAAATTTTAGTTTTAATGCATTTGTATTATTAGATATGATTTGAAAAAACATTAAAGATATAGTATAATTAATACGAAAATCTAAAATAAAATATTATAGTGTAGAGGTGATTGATATGAAAATTTTACATACAAGTGATTTGCATTTAGGGAAAAATTTATCCGAAGAATCATTTTATGAAGATCAAAAATATATCCTTGAAGAAATTATTCAAATAGTTAAGGATAAAGAAGTTAAGGTTATAATGATTTCAGGTGATATTTATGATAAAAGTATTCCAAGTTCTGAAGCTACAATGTTATTTGATAATTTTTTAACTAAGTTATCAAAATTAAATGTAGAAATATTAATTATAAGTGGTAATCATGATTCTAGTGAGAGATTATCTTTTGGTTCTAAAATATTTGATTCTTTTAATATTCATATTGTTACTAAATATGATAATAGAATATCTAAAGTTAGTGTTGATAATGTAGATTTTTATATGTTACCATTTTTAAAACCATTTCATCTTAAAAATTTAATAGATGAGAAAGATTACAATAACATTAATAATTCAAATGATATGATGAAATGGATATTAGCTAACGAGCAAATAGATAAGAGTAAAATTAATATTTTATTGGCTCATCAATTTGTGATGTGGAATGGTGAATTACCAGAACAATGTGATTCAGAAAGTATTTCTTTAAATAATGTTGGTACTTTAGATGCTATAGATGTTAATTTGTTAGATAGTTTTGATTATGTTGCTTTAGGACATATTCATAGACCTCAAAAAATTAAAAAAGATAATATAAGATATTCAGGAACTCCATTAAAATATTCTTTTAGTGAAGTTAATGATAAAAAAAGTGTTGTATTAATTGATACAGATAACTTAAATAACATTGAATTAATAGAATTAAAACCATTAAGAGATATGAGAGTTTTAAGGGGAACCTTTGCTTCGATAATGAATATGAAACCAAGTGATGATATTATTAAAGTTGAATTAGAAGATGAAAATACAATAATTTCCCCAATGGAAGAAATTAAAAAAAGATTTAAAAATGCTATTTCTTTGGTTTTTGTTAATAAATATGACAAGAATGATGATAATTTGGTAACAGAAATAAAAAAAGATGCAACTCCCTATCAATTATTTGAATCATTTTTTAAAGAACAAAATGAAAGAGATATGAAACAAAATGAAGATGATTATATTAAAACAATAATTGAATCTTTAAAGGAGGATGAATAATATGCAATTAAAGAAATTAACTTTGCAAGCATTTGGTCCATTTAAAGATAAAGTTGTAATAGATTTTGAAAAAAATAAAATAGATAAGGGTTTATTACTTATATCTGGTGATACTGGAGCTGGGAAAACAACTATATTTGATGCTATATGCTATGCTTTATATGGACAAACTTCTGGAGAAGTAAGAACTGCAAATTCTTTAAGAAGTGATTGGGCATCTCTTGATATTGATACTTTTGTAGATTTAGAATTTTATTATAAAAATAAATTATATGAAGTAAAAAGAAGTCCTGAGTATAATCGTAAAAAGAAAAATGGAATAGGAGAAACTAAGCACTCTCCAACTGCCGAATTAAATATAGATGGTAGAATTATTACTAAAGTTACAGATGTAACTAAAGAAATAGAAAATTTAATTGGTTTAGACTATAAACAATTTAGACAAGTTGCTATGTTATCTCAAGGAGAATTTACTAAATTTCTTTTAGCAACCTCAGAAGAAAAAACTACCATATTTAGAAAAATATTTGGAACAGAATTTTATGATAAATTACAAAATAAATTGAAACTTAATAAGTCTTTAAAAGAAGAAGAATTAAATAAGATTAAAGATAAAATTGATATTTTAAAAAGTAATTTAGAATCAATTATTAATATTTATGGTTTAAATAATGAAGAAACTATTAAAACTTTAAAAGCAAAAATTAAAGAAGATAATGATAAATTATTATTGATTAAAGGTAAAAGAGATAAAAAAAATGATGAAAAGACAAATTTAATAAATGAATTAAATAATATTAATGAATTAAATAAGAAAATTAATGATTATCAATTAGCCAAAAATGAATTAGATAATTTATTTTTAGCTAATAAAGATATTCTTAAAGAAGAAAAAAAATATAATTATAATATTACTATTGCTAATACAATTACAGATATTTTAAATGAAATTAAGAAAGATAGAGTAGCATTAAATGAAAAAAAAGAAAAAGAAAAATTAACTAAAATTAATTTGGATAAATATGAAAAAGAATATAAGGATAAGGAAGATAAATTTATTAATTTAGATAATTATTCTAAAGATGTAGGAAAATTAAATGATGAAATAACTAAATTAACAGATACATTAAAATGTTATAATAATTATTTGAATAAAATGGATGAGTTAGAAAAAGTAGAAAAGGAATATAAGATATACTTGAGTAATTATGAGAGACAGAATGCTTTATATGAAAGTATGAGACAAAAATATTATTTAAATATTTCTGTTTCAATTGCTGAAACTTTAATAGATGGGGAAGCTTGTCCTGTATGTGGCTCAAAAAGTCATCCTATGAAAGCAAAAGCTATTGACTGTGAGTATACAAAAGAAGATTTAGAAAATGCCGAAAGAGAATTAAAAAGAATAGATGGCTTAAGAAAAACGAATGAAGCAAGAATAGATGAAATAAGAAAATCTATTAAAGAATTTAATATTCCTGATGATTTAAATGTTTTAGAAGAAAAAAATAAAACAAGTTTATTACTTCAAGAAGTAAAGGAAACTAACGAGAAAAAAGAAGAAGAATTTAAAACTTTGTCTAAGGAAAAAGAACAATTAATTAGTAATATAAAAAGTTCAAAAGATGATATTAAAATATTTAATGATGATATTAAAACCTTTGAGAAAAATATTCAAGAAGCTAATGGGTTATTAGAAAGTGCATATAAAGAAAACAATACTAATTATCAAGAATATCTAGAAAACAAAATGGATAAAACTTCTTTAATGGAATTAAAAAATAAAATAGAACAATATAATAAAAAGAAACAAGAATTAGAAGTTATAATTAAAAGATTAGAATTAGAAGTTAAGGGAAAAGATATAATAGATTTATCTTCTAAAGAAGAACAATTGAATATTGTATCAGAGAAATATAAAGAATTAGATGATTTGTATACAAAATTAAATACTTCTTTAGTAAAACTAAAAGAGTCAACGAAGAGTATAGAAAATTATATCGAAGATTTTAAAAATATTGAAAGTGAATATGCTACTATAAAAATTTTGAGTGATACTGCTAATGGGTTATTAGTTGGAAAACAAAGAATTACTTTTGAAAATTATGTTCAATCATATTTTATGAATAGTGTATTAGTAGAAGCTAATAAGAGATTAATAAAAATGACAGATAGTAGATATGAATTAAAGAAAAAAGAAACAGAAATCAAGTTGAATGTTAAATCGGGATTAGATTTTTCAATATTTGATTCATATACAGGAAAAGAAAGAGATGTAGCTTCCCTTTCAGGAGGTGAGAAGTTTAAGGCTTCACTTGCTCTTGCTTTAGGGTTAAGTGATACAATAAGTAATAATTGTGGTGGTATTAAAATTGATTCTTTATTTATAGATGAGGGCTTTGGTTCATTAGATTCTGAATCATTAAATCAAGCCTTAAATATTTTATCAGATTTATCTAATAATGATAAATTAGTAGGAGTAATATCACACGTTTCTGAACTTATGAGTAGAATAGATAATAAAATAATTATTAATAAAACAAATACTGGAAGTATTGTAAGAGTAGAGGGTAAATAAATATAAATAATTTAAAACTAATTATAATATTTTATCTTATTATAGAACAATTAAAAAAATTGTTTGATTATTTGAATAACTAATGTATAAAGTAGTATTATCTTCCAATTTTAAAAGCCAATATAAAAAAGTTGGAAAACCAGGAAAAGATTTAAAAAAAATTAAAGATAGTGAGATAAATTGGCAATTAAAGAAAAACTAGAGCTAAAGTATAGAGCCTATCTTTTAATTAATGATAAATATTATAAAAATTTTAAAGAGTGTCATATAGAATCTGATTGGTTATTGATTTAGCAAATAAACTTGAACTTCTATTAGTTACAACTGGTATTATAGTAACTTATTTAATAAGTAGGAAATTAAAACCTACTTTTTTACTAATTGCTAGAATTAAGATAGATAACCAAATATTGATATATTTAAAAATAGTAAAATATCATAATTATGTGATATAATTGATATATAAGGCGTGTAAAATGAGAAATAAGTGATTTATTAAATAAGCTAAAATTAAAGAACGTATTAGAGAGGACTTGATAAAAAACTTCTATTGGAATTTTTGATATAAGAAAAAGGAAACTTTATAATTTAGATGATATTATTAGTTATAATAATTTAATTATATTGAAAAATAATAATATCTAAAGCACATGAAAAAGTTATAAGTTAGATAATTAAGTGTTTGGTTAAAGAAAAGAGTTTACTAAAAAAATAATTTTGGTTGTCAAATAGATGTTTTTTTACTTGTCTTCTTGAAAAAAATTGGTTATAATATTTATGAAAAAAAATAGTTGAAGATAATACTAATAATTAGTATTTTTTCATCTCTAGCAAGGAGTGATAAAATGGCATATGATGAAAGTTCAATTAAAATATTAGAAGGTTTAGAAGCAGTTAGAAAAAGACCAGGAATGTATATTGGCTCAACTGATAAAAGAGGACTACATCATTTAGTTTGGGAAATTGTTGATAACTCAATTGATGAGGTAATTAATGGTTATGGAAATCGAATTATTATTACAATTCATAAAGATAAAAGTATTGAAATAGAAGACTTTGGACGAGGAATTCCTGTTGGAATGCATACAAGTGGTATTTCAACTCCTGAAGTAATTTATACAGTTCTTCATGCTGGTGGTAAGTTTGAACAATCTGGATATAAAGTTTCAGGTGGATTGCATGGAGTAGGAGCATCGGTTGTAAATGCCTTATCGTCATGGATGGAAGTTACAATTAAAAAAGATAAAGGGGAATATTTTATTAGATTTAAAGATGGAGGAAAAGTTGATGTACCTTTAAAGCAAATTGGAACTACTAATAGAACGGGAACTAAAGTTCGCTTTTTACCTGATTCAAAGATATTTTCAACTACAAATTTTTCTTTTACAACTATCTGTGAAAGAATGCAAGAATCGGCTTTTCTTTTAAAAGGTTTAACAATTGATGTTTATGATTTAGAAGATGGACGAGAAGAACATTTTTGCTATGAAGATGGTGTTAAGCAATTTGTTGCTTATTTAAACGAAGATAAAAATGTTTTGCATGATGTTGCCTATTTTGAAGGTGATAAAGATAAAATGCATATGCAAATCGCTTTTCAATATACTGATTCTTATAATGAAACAATTGAATCGTTTGTTAATAATGTTAAAACTGGTGATGGTGGTACGCATGAAGTTGGGTTTAAAACAGCTTTAACGAAAGTTTTTAATGATTATGCAAGAAATAATGGCTTTTTGAAAGCTAAAGATAAGAATTTAGAGGGAAGTGATACTCGTGAAGGTTTGACGGCTATTATTAGTTTACAAATTCCAGAAGCTATATTACAATTTGAAGGACAAACCAAAGGTAAATTAGGAACTCCAGTGGCTCGTCCTGCAGTTGAAGCTTTAGTTACTGAGAAACTTCAATATTTTTTGGAAGAAAATAAAAAAATTGCCACGGATATAATGGAAAAAATGGTTAGAAGTAAAATTGCAAGAGAAGCTGCAAGAAAAGCGAGAGATGAGGCAAGAAATGGTAAAAATAAAGATAAAAAAGAAAAACTATTAAGTGGAAAATTAGCACCAGCTGGAACCAAAAACCCTAAAAAAAATGAGTTATATTTAGTAGAGGGTGATTCAGCTGGAGGGTCAGCTAAAAGTGGACGTGATAGGACATTTCAAGCTATCTTACCACTTCGAGGTAAAGTTTTAAATACGGAAAAAACAAGAATGGAAGAATTATATAAAAACGAAGAGATATCAACTATCATTCATACAATTGGAGCTGGAGTTGGGTCAGATTTTGAATCAGAAGACTCTAATTATGACAAAATAATTATCATGACCGATGCTGATGATGATGGTGCGCATATTCAAATATTGTTATTAACTTTCTTTTATCGTTATATGCGAGGTTTAATTGAAAGTGGTAAATTATTTATTGCGTTACCTCCTTTATATAAGATAGATTTTCCTAAAAAAACTTATTATGCATGGGATGATGCTTCTAAAGATCAAATCATAGCTAGTCAAAAAATGAAAGCTATAAATATTCAACGTTACAAAGGACTAGGTGAAATGAATGCTGAACAATTATGGGAAACGACGATGAATCCTGAGACTAGAAGTTTAATTAAAGTTACAATCACGGACGCTTTACTTGCTGAAAAAAGAGTTAGTGTTCTAATGGGAGATAAAGTTGAGCCAAGAAAAGAATGGATTGAAGAAAATATTGAGTTTTCACTTGAAGATAATTACGTGATAGGGAAGTGATACAAATGGATAACGAACTAATTAAAAAGATTTATGATAAAACTCTTGAAGATATCATGGAAGATAGATTTTCAAGATATGCTAAAGCCATAATTCAAGATCGAGCCATACCAGATGTAAGAGATGGATTAAAACCTGTTCAACGAAGAATTTTATATGGTATGTATAATGACCATAACACTTATGATAAACCAACGAGAAAAAGTGCGAAAACGGTTGGTAGTATTATGGGAAATTTTCATCCACATGGTGATTCATCTATCTATGATGCAATGGTACGGATGAGTCAATGGTGGAAACAAAATACTCCATATATTGAAATGCAAGGTAATAATGGTAGTATGGATGGTGATTCAGCGGCAGCTATGCGTTACACGGAAGCAAGACTTTCCAAAATAAGTAATGAACTTTTAAAAGATATTGAAAAAAATACAGTTACTTGGGCTCCTAATTTTGATGATACGATGATGGAGCCAACTGTACTACCTGCTAAGTTTCCCAATCTTCTAGTTAATGGTTCGACGGGAATTTCTGCTGGCTATGCAACTAATATTCCACCCCATAACTTAGGAGAAGTAATTGATGCTACGATAAAACGAATTGATAGTCCCAATTGTCATGAAGATACTATTTTTGAAATAATTAAAGGACCAGATTTTCCAACTGGTGGAATTGCCTCTGGAATTAATGATATTAGAGAATCTTTACGAACAGGACGAGGAAAAGTAGTTGTTCGAAGTAAAGTCGATTATATTAAAGAAAAAGGAAAAGAACAATTAATCGTTCGAGAAATTCCTTTTGATGTAAATAAAGCTATGCTTGTTAAACGAATGAGTGAATTAGTTTTAGATAAAAAAATAGATGGAGTTCTAGAAATTCGTGATGAATCTGATAGACATGAGCCTGTTCGAATTGTAATTGATTTAAAGAAAGGTGCTAATAAAGATTTAATTTTAAATTATTTTTATAAAAATAGTGATTTGCAAATTAATTATAACTATAATATGGTAGCTATTGTTGATAGATGTCCAATGACTTTAGGAGTTGTTGGAATATTAGATGCTTATATTAAACATTTTAAAGAAGTAATCACAAGACGTACAAACTTTGATCTTGAAACAGCTAAAAAGAGAATGCATATTGTTGAAGGTATGATAAAAGCCATCTCTATTTTAGATCAAGTTATTAAAACCATTCGAGCTAGTAAAAACAAAGCTGATGCTATTTTAAATTTACAAAAAGAATATGATTTTACAGAAATTCAAGCCGATTATATTGTAACCTTACAATTATATAGATTAACTAATTCAGACATTGAAGATTTTATCAATGAATATAATAATTTAAAGAAAATAATTGAAGGGTTAGAAGCTATTTTAGCTTCTGAAGATAAGTTAAAAGAAGTTATGAAACAAGAATTAAGAAATATTAAAAAAGAATATGCAACGGAACGAAAAACAGTAATCGAAGATGAGGTATTAGATATTTCTATTGATGAGAAAGCTATGATTACCAAGGAAGATGTTATAGTTTTAGTAACCAGAGAAGGTTATATCAAAAGATGTAGTATGCGTTCTTTTTCTCAAACTGATGTAGCTCCTGCTTTAAAGGATAATGACTATCCGATTGGTATGTATGAAGCTAATACTTTAGATACAATTTTATTATTTACAAATTTTGGTAATTTCTTATATATTCCAGTTTATACAATTCCAGATTTAAAATGGAAAGATTTAGGTAAACACGTAAGTAATTTAGTTCCACTTGCTAGTGGTGAAGAAATTATAAGCTCCATTTGGATTCAAAATTTTGATATGGATTTAGATATTACGTTAGCAAGTAAAAATGGTATGATAAAAAGAACTAAGTTAAATGAATTTAAATTACTTCGTTATAATAAAACTGTTAATTGTATGAAATTAAAAGATGATGATAAGTTAATCACTGCTTTCATCTCAAAATATAGTAATATTTTTGTTGCAACTCAGAATGGTTATGGACTTTGGTATGATATTACAGAGATTCCTGTAGTTGGGCTTCGAACAAGTGGAGTTAAATCAATTAATTTAAAAGATGACACTGTAGTATCGGTGAATAACTTTGGAGATATTGATTATATAAGTTTAATTACGAATAAAAGAACAGGTAAACGAATGAAAATTCTTGAATTTGAAAAATCTTCTCGAGCTAGAAGAGGAGTTATGATTTTAAAAGAAGTTAAGAGTAATCCTTATAAAGTATTAAAAACATTTATAGAATCTAATAATAAATATTTAATTTTAAGAAGTAATACAATTGATAAAATTAAGGTAACCGAACTTCCAATTTTAGATCGGTATTCAACAGGTTCTATAATTACCAAAAATAATGTAACTGAAGTAGCAGTTGATGTTGAACTTCAAAAACAAGAAGAAATTGAAATTATATTTCCAGACCCACCAGAGAAACCTCGACCAAGTTTAACAGAAATAGATGAAAAATTATTAACTATTGATGATTTTCTTTAAAATGAGCTAACAAAATTGATATTTCAATTTTTGTACAATAATATTTTTAGAATTAGCATAATTAAAAAATAATGTTATTATATTTATATGAAGGAGGAAAAATGGAAAAAGATGTAGTTCAAAAAAATAAAGGAAAAAGAATAGCTATTATTTTAGTAATAGTTTTGATATTAGTATTAGGTTTAGGTTATTTATTATTCTTTAATCAAAATAAACCAGATAGGTATTTAACAAAATTATCAACTAAAACTTCAAGTTATATTACTAATGCATTTGATACTTTTTCAAATATCAAGACTAATAAAGAATTAAAAAATACTAAACAAACAGGAACACTTATGTTTGATTCAAACTTAGAAAGTCTTAGTTTTTTAAAAGACTACACTATTTCATATGATTCATTAACATCACTAGAAGATGAAAAAATTAGAATTAATTTAAATTTATTAGAGAGTGATAAAAGTTTATTAAAAGAAACTTTCTATGTTGCAGGAGATTCAATTTATTTAAACTATGAAAATTTATATGAAAAACCAATTAGATTATTAAAATTAAGCATGAATATATTTCCAAGTCTTAAAGAGTTAGAAAAAGAAACTTATACAGTTGGTGATATAAAGATTATTCTTGAAAGTTTTATTAAATACTTTTTTGAAGCTTTAAAAGAATCTGATATGAAAAGTGAAAATATTAGTATAGAAGAAATTAAATATACTTATGAGTTTAATGAACAAAATATTTCCAAGATTGAAGAAAAATTTAAAGAATTATGCAAGCAAGATTCTAAATTACAAAATATTATTAAATCTTCAAATTTTGATTTTAAAATAAATGCTAAAAATGTTAAGATTGAGTTTATAATTAATCGTTTCAATAAAAAAGTTCAGAGTATTGTGATAACCAAAGATGATAATAAAACGGAAATTATTAAACAAAAAAAAGGGGAATATTTAATTAATAATGAAGATAAATTAACTTTGGCTGATGATAAATTTACTTATGAAGATTATGATAATCAGGAATTAATTTGTACTTTTTCTTATACTAATCAAAAGGATAATTATTCAGTAAAAATTAAAGATAAAGATATTAGTACAGAAATAAATATAAATAAAGTAAGTGAAGATAATATTCAAGTTTCAATAATTAGTGAAAAATCTCAAGAAGAAAAAAAGTTTGATATTAAGATTAATGTTAAAATTAAAGATGATGCTAGTAATGAATCAGAAATTATAGCTAATATTGTAAATGGTGAAAATAAGTTTAGTATTAAAGGTAATATAATGCGAAGTTATACTGATGATGAAGTTTCAGAGTTAGATGTAAGTAAATCTGTTGATATTAAAGATTTAACTGAAGATGAAATTAATGATATTATTAAAAATATTTTAAAAAGTCTTTTAGAAAGTAACTTTGATAAAATTTTGGACAATGCCAATTTTTAAAAAATAGTAAGATTAAAAATATCTTAAACTTTTATTTATAATAATTAAGTGAGGTTAAAAATATGAATGTTGATATAATTGAAATTTTAGAAAAAGAATTAAGAATTAGTAAAAAACAAATTGAAGCAGTAGTAAAATTATTAGCAGATGGGAATACTATTCCTTTTATTGCAAGATATCGAAAAGAAGTAACAGGAGCTTTAGATGAAGAAAAGATTCGAGCTATTGAAACTATGTATAAATATCAAGAAAATTTATATAATAGAAAACTTGATGTTATTAGATTAATTGAAGAAAAAGATATGATGACACCAGAATTAAAGAATGAAATTCTTAGTTGTACAAAATTAGTTGATGTTGAAGATTTATATTTGCCATATAAAGAAAAGAAAAAGACAAAAGCTAGTGAAGCAATTAAAAATGGACTAGAACCTTTAGCTACATTAATTATGAAGTTTTTAGATATTGATATTCAAAAAGAAGCTTTAAAATATATTAATGAAAACATAAAAACCAAAGAAGAAGCTATTCAAGGAGCAAGTTATATAATAGCTGAAAATATAAGTGATAATGCAAAATTTAGAAAATATATTCGAAGTTATATAGAGCGAGTTGCAGCAATAAAAACTAAAGTTAAAAAGAATAATCCAGACAGTAATAAAATTTATGAAATGTATTATGATTATATGGAAAAAGTTAAAAGTATTAAACCTCACCGAGTTTTAGCTATCAATCGTGCTGAACATGAAAAAGTTATTACAGTTTCTTTTGATTATGATAAAATATATTTAGAGACTTATTTAGAAAATAAAATTATTAAAAATAAAAATACTATGAGTGCATTGATTGTAAAAGAAGCTATTAAAGATAGTTTAAGTAGGTTAATTTTACCAAGTATTGAAAGAGAAATTAGAAGTAGTATTACAGAGAAAGCAAATGAAAGTGCAATTGAAAACTTTAGTAAGAATTTAGAACATCTTTTATTAACACCACCTATTAAAGATAAAGTAGTATTAGCACTTGATCCTGGATATAGAACGGGAACTAAAGTTGCAGTTGTTGCCCCAAATGGACAAGTATTAGATATTACGGTTATTTATCCTGCTCCTCCACATAATAAAATAGAAGAAAGTGAAAAGGTTATTATTGATTTAATAAATAAATATAAAGTTTCAATTATTGCAATTGGAAATGGAACTGCTAGTCGAGAAAATGAAGAATTTGTAGTTAATATTATCAAAAAAATAGATCGAAAAGTTGAATATATAATCGTGAATGAAGCTGGAGCAAGTGTTTATTCAGCTAGTAAATTAGGAGCTTTAGAGTTTCCTGATTTACCTGTTGAAAAAAGAAGTGCTATCAGTTTAGCAAGACGACTTCAAGATAGTTTATCGGAACTTGTTAAGATTGATCCTAAAAGTATTGGAGTAGGATTATATCAACATGATGTCCCAGTTAAAGACTTATCATCATCACTTAATTTTACCGTTTCAAAAATTGTTAACCAAGTAGGAGTAAATATTAATAATGCTTCTAGTTCAATTCTTGCTTATGTATCAGGTTTAAAAAAGAATGTTATTGAAAATATTCTTGCTTATAAAGAAAAAGTTGGCAAGATAAGAAATCGTGAAGAAATTAAAAAAATTAAAGGTATGAGTGATAAAATATATGAACAATCTATTGGCTTTTTAAGAATTATTGATGGAGACAATCCTCTTGATAAAACTGCTATTCATCCAGATAATTATAATGATGCTTTAAAAATATTAAAATTAGTTGATTCTTCTTTATCAGAACTTGGTACTAATGAACTAAGTAATAAACTTAAAAAAATTACTTATCAAGAAAATTTAGGAATTGATAAATATACTTTTGAAGATATTGTAAAATCTCTTGAAAAACCAAATCGAGATCCAAGAGATAATTTAGAAAAACCAATCTTACGAAGTGATATTTTAACAATTGATAATTTGAAAATTAATGATAAATTACAAGGAACAGTTAGAAATGTTGTTGATTTTGGAGCTTTTGTTGATATTGGACTTCATAATGATGGCTTAATTCATATTTCGAAAATTTCTAAAGATTATGTTCATAGTCCAAGTGATGTTTTAAGTGTTGGAGATATAGTTGATGTTTATGTTATTGATATTAATAAAGAAAAAGAAAAAGTATCTTTAAGCTTATTTTTAGAATAATATTTTTAACTTGTTGGAATTTTTAAAACTTGACCAATAGATAAATTATTACTTGTTAAGTTATTTAATTCTTTGATAGCATTAACACTTGTTGAATATAAATTGGCTATTTTATATAAGGAATCACCTGCTTTTACAATATAACTAATATAAGAAGTATTACTACTATTAGGAATTTTTAAAACTTGACCAATAGATAAATTATTGCTTGTTAAGTTATTTAATTCTTTAATAGCATCAACCGTTGTTCCATAAAGAATAGCTATTTTATATAAAGAGTCTCCTGCTTTTACTATATAAGTTAAAATTTCTGAATTATTATTAGTTTGAGTTGGTATTTTTAACATTTGTCCAATTGAAAGTAAATTGTTACTTAAACCATTTAAATTCTTAATTTCATCAACACTTACTCCATAGTTTTGAGCTATTTTATATAAAGAGTCTCCAGCTTTTACAGTATAAATTATATAGTTATTTGTATCTTCATTTGTTATTCTTGTTGGAATTTTTAAAATTTGACCAATAGATAAATTATTACTTGTTAAATTATTAATTTCCTTTAAAACATTGACAGTTGTATTATATTTTCTTGCAATTGAATACAAAGTATCCCCAAATTCAACTGTATAATTAAAGAAATTAGTATCTGAATTATTATCAGGTTTAGGTGTTTGAGTAGATTTTGGAATAAAAAGTTCTTGACCAATAAATAAATTATTACTTGTTAAATTATTTAATTCTTTAATAGCTTGAACAGTGGTATTAAATTTTTCAGCAATTCGATATAAAGAATCTCCAGGTTGAACTATATAAATATTAACTCTTTTTAAATAATCATAGATAGCATTTGAAACTGCTTCTGCAAGAGTATCAATGTTATTAGTTAAAAAACGATTATCAAAACTATTAGAAGGGTAACCATAACTTACAATTATACTTTCAACATTATTAGGAACTCCACCTATAATACTGTAATAATCAAGGGCTGTATCATTAGGATCTCTAAGTTGATAATATTTTAAAATATCTTGACCAATTTCTTCAATATAGTTACTTATTTCTCTAGCTAAATCATCATCATTTCTAAGAGCATAGATAATTTCAGCTCCAGCATCGTTTCCACTTGATAGCATATTTGAAAGAACAATTACTTCATCATCATCTGTGTTTAAATAACTATTAATAATTTCAAGTCTTTCTTCATTACTTAAAGTTTTATCATCATCTCGAACTAAATAAACATCAAGACCTAAATTTTTTAAATTATTATATATTTTTTTAGAAATTTCTAAATTAAAATTTTTCTCTATTAAATTTTCTGAAACAGTTCCTGATTCATTTCCTCCATAAACAGCATTTATAATGACTTTTTGCAAATTAATCACCTAAAAAAGTTTATGATAATATTTAAAACTTAATTCCTGTATTTTAGTCTTTCTTTATTAATGTTTAAAAGAATACCAATTATAAACATATAGGATATTAAACTAGAACCTCCATAACTTATAAAGGGAAGGGGAATACCCGTTATTGGTAAAAGACCTAATGTCATAGCAATATTTTGAACTTGACCATAAAAAAGCATAATGAATATCCCAATAATTATATACTTATCAAGCATATTAATTTTTTTAGTAGCAAGTCTTAAAATAGATGAATCAAAAACAATCATAATAAATATTAAAAAAATTGCTCCTAAAAAACCAAAATTAGCAGTATAAGTTGCAAAGATAAAATCAGTTTGAGGTTCAGGAATATAAACGGAATTTTTATTAAAACCAAATCCCATTATTCCACTTGCTGAAATTGCAATTAAGCTATTTTTAAGTTGATAGCCACTTGAATTTGTCCAATTTAAAATTCTATCTAATCGATAAAAAATATTTTCTCCAACAATATTTAAAAATAAATCACGATTAAAAAAATATAAACCGAAGAAAGTTCCTAGAATAAAAACTATCAATAATCCACCAATTATATACCACTTTTTATTAATTCCAGTAAAGATTATTAAGGTTAATAAAATTAAAAAATAAATAATAACAACTCCAGTATCAGGTTCTAAAAAAGTTAAAATAGCTGGAATAAGTGTTAAAATAAAAAGTTTTAAAAGTAAGAAAAATTCTCCTTTCATAGACTTATCTTTTTTTTGTTTAAATTTAGTAATTACTGAAGATAATGTGATAATCAAACTAATCTTGGCAAGTTCACTTGGTTGAAAACTAAAAGGACCAATATAAAACCAACATTTACTACCATTGACATTTACTCCAAAAAGAAGCAAACTTAGAAGGAGAATATTTACTCCAACATAAATTAAGAAGTGATAACGTTTTAAAAGATTAAAACCTTTGTAGGTTATAAAAATAGTAACTATTGTTCCTATAATATAAAAAATCAATTGTTTTAAATAAAGAGATGAAAATGAATCTTTTAAAAAAACTCTAGTTGTATAAATAGAGAGGATGCTAATAATTGCAAAAATTATTATTGAAATTATAATATTTAAACTTGTTCTATTCGTTTTCATATTATTAGTATGAAAAAAATTAATAAATATATACAAATAACATAAGATTAAATGGGAGTGATAATTTGAAAAAGTTACCAAAAATTTATCAAAATGAATTAGCAGGTAAAGTTCATAATAATAAAGAGGTTTTTGATAGTTTAAAAGAAAATAGTGAAACATTTAAATCAAAAGAAATTCCAATTAATTCCAATTATGATAATTTAAGTGTTAAGGAAAAAATAAAAGAATTAATTAATCAAAATAGTTATATTTTTAATACTAAAGTAAAAATTATGCTTGCTGATAAGGAAATAGAATGTCAAATTGCTGGAGTAGTTAATAATCATATAATTACTATGGATAATGAAATTATTAAAATCGAAGATATAAAAGATATAAAAATATTAGGCTAAATAGTTATTTATCATATAACTATTTTTTTTCTTCTAATAAATTATAATGATAGGAGGGAATATGAATTATAATATGTTTGATGAAATAGATTATTTTACTAACTTTAAAGGCAATCAAAATATGAATAATAGTCCGTTAAGTTTGGATAATTATAATGAATCAGAGACAAGTAATCAATTATCTTTGTATACTCCATATGAAGGATATACAAGAGGTAATATGTTTAAAGACTTGTATAATGGTTATAAAAATTATAAACCATATAAAATTAAAGTTAACAGTGAACGTGACGAGGCCATGTTAAATCTTGCTCAAATATCATTTTCAGCTCATGATTTGAATTTATATTTAGATAATTTTCCAAATGATAAGGAAGCTTTAAATTTATTTAACAAGTATCGTAAAATGGCTCTTGAACTTATGAATAATTATGAAAGGAGATATGGTCCAATTAAGGTTTCCAGTTTTGATATGTCAAAAACTCCATATGCTTGGGAACATGATGTTTGGCCATGGGAGATGTAGTATGTGGGCATATGAAAAGAGATTACAATATCCAGTAAATATTAAAAAGAAAGATTTACGGATGGCAAAACTTTTAGTAACACAATATGGTGGTTCACAAAGTGAATTAGGAGCAGCCTTAAGATATTTAAATCAAAGATATACAATGCCTGATAATCGTGGTAAAGCTTTACTTACCGATATTGGCACGGAGGAAT
>CAYTGK010000001.1:24060-29571 GCA_964437305.1 uncultured Muribaculaceae bacterium | reverse complement strand
ATGGAATTTATAGTTTAAAATTAAAATATACTCCTGAATATATGTTAAGTTCAGATATGTTCTTTAAACATACAAAAGAGTTTTATGAGTTTTATAAAAAGACTTTTAATACGATAGATGTAAAACCTAATATAACTCATGAATATTTAAAAAAGCTTGAAGATAAAGGCAAATTAAAAGCAATAGTTACGCAAAATATTGATGGGTTACATAAGAAAGCTGGCAATAAAAAAGTTTATGAAATTCATGGAACTATTCATGAAAATTATTGCTTAGATTGTTGTAAGTTTTATGATGCCAATTATATTTTTAATTCTAAAGATATTCCTAGATGTACTGAATGTAATGGAATAATTAAACCAAATGTTGTTTTATATGGTGAAATGTTACCTAGTTGTTATATAGATTCTGAGAAAGCTATTATGGATGCTGATATGCTAATTATAGCAGGAACATCGTTAACGGTTGAGCCTGCTAGTAGTTTAGTAAATTATTTTCAAGGAAAATATTTAGTTATCATTAATAATACCAAAACTTCTTATGATTATATGGCTGATTTAGTAATTAATGATAATTTAAAGAAAGTATTTAGTAAACTAAAAGTTTGATTAAATTTATATTGTTAGTTATTTTAAAAAATATTAATTGTATATAGAACAATTAATATAAAACAATTAATAAAATTGAATTTAAATAATTATTAGTATCTAAAAATAGAATCTGTTTAAAAGTTCTTTATTTTTGGTTTTTAATAAAATTAAGACATAGTAAATGTATGAATATACTATGAAAAATAAATTATTTGTTCATGTTGCTATTATACCTTGAATAATTGAGGTTTGATACTTTATTTTAAGTTCATATTGGTTTGATTTTTGAAAATATCAATAATCTTTAATATGAAAAAATTAATAAGAGAGAAAGTTAAAAAATTTATTTCTAATTTTAAAAATAACTAGCAAAATTAAAAATAACCTTAAGGTTACTTATTGTTTTACATTTTCAATATCTTTTTCAAGTCCACAAAGTTTATCAACTGATCCTTTAAAAGTATATGCTAAACTATAAATAAAAGCAGTTAAAACTAATGTTTTTCCATTTTCATAGGCACAGATAGTCGATTGGGAAGTATTTAAAAGTTGGGCTAAATCTCTTTGAGTTAATTTATACTGTTTTCTTAAAAATTTGATATTATTACCAATTGTTACTCGATCTATTTTTTTAGTATAATCATTTTTATTGTAATTATTAACGTTACTTATTCCTAAGATATAATCCATTGATACTTTAAAATATTCACAAAATTTAACTAAATGCCAAAGAGGGATAATTTCTTCTTGAGTTTCCCATCTTGCATAGGTTGATTTACCAACTCCAAGTATTTTGGCTAGTTCTCTTTGAGTTAAGTCTTTTTTTTGTCTTAACATTGCTAATTTTGAAAAATTCATATTTATATCACCAATATAATTGTCTCATTATATTGTTTTTTTTGCATTTATTGCCCCTATAATACGATTAAAAGAAGCAATATAAGAACAAAATGGTAAAAAATGGAAAATATGAACACCAAATGTTAGATAATACATATATTATAGAGAAAATAAAATAGATTTTTCGAATCAAGAAAGGAAAAGGTGTAGGATGAATAATAAGTGTCCATGTCCAAGTAGTATTTATGTAATTGAAAATACTGGGTCTAATAGAGGACCAACGGGACCAACAGGGCCTAGGGGAGAAACTGGTATGACACCAACTTTAGAGATTGGACAAGTTGTAACAGGAAGTCCAGGAAGTCCAGCAATGGTATTTATAAAACCTATAAATAATAATCAAATTGTTAATAGATAAATCTATTTGAAGAGAGGAGATATTTTATATGAATCCAAGTGGATATGTAATAGACTTTGTAATTCCTGCTGGAGCAACTGGTCCTCAAGGAGTAACTGGTCCAATTGGACCTCAAGGTATTCAGGGTGAAACAGGGGCAACAGGAGCAACAGGAGCAACAGGACCAGCTCCAACTTTAACAATTGGTACAGTTACAACAGGAGCACCTGGTACTAATGCTTCAGTTACAATTACTCCAACTGTTGGTTAATAAAAGGAGACTAAAATGAATTCAAACTATTCATTAAATTTTGTTATACCACAAGGACCAACGGGACCTCAAGGTATTCAGGGAGCAACTGGACCAGCTGGTGGACTTTCGGCCTATGGAGGACGTTATAACAATTCGACAAGTACTTTAAATTTAGGTATTTTAACCCAAACACAAGTACCACTTCCAACCACAATGTCAAATCTAAATACTACATACACAACAGCTAATAGTATTAATATTACGCAAGCAGGAGTTTATGAAATAAATTATTTTTTAAATGTGTCTGTAGCTCTTGGTACTACTTTAACTTTAGCAGTTCGTGATAATGGTACTAATATTCCATCAACAGTTGTTTCTCGTGTGTTATCAGTTGGGACAAGTTCTATTTATAGTGGTAGTACGATAGTTAATTTAACAGCTGGTAGTGTAATTGATATGGCAATTTCTGCTTTAGTTGCTGTTGGAGTTAATTTAAGTAGTGGAGTTAATGCTACTTTAACAGTTAAAAAAATAAATTAAAAAATCGCTTTCGAGCGATTTTAATTATGCACTTTGAGCATAAAACCTATCCATATTGTAACCATCAAAATAATTATTTTTTAAAACATTATAACTAACTTTTTGAAGTCTAATTCCCTTTGGATAACCGTCATTATCAACATGACTAGCATCAGCTAAGATAATCTTTCCATCTTTATTTTCAATAACCATAGCAACATGGCTTGGACTATAGACAATATCACCAGGTTGTAAATTATCATAATTTGTTTTAACTCCTTGATTTCTAATCGTTTCAAGAGTTGCATTATTGAAATCTGTATCCGATGATTTATTTAAAGCCCAACTAACATATGAGGCACAGTCAGCTCCATGGGTAACTAAAGCATTCGTATCATAAGGTTTAGAAACACTATTAAAGAAAGTTCTACTCAATTGGTAACTCGATTCAATTCCTTTATCAATTCCTAATTCGATAACTGATAAAGCAGCAATAATTGCTTTTTCTCTAGGAGATGCCCCAACCATTCGAGCATTAATTATATCATCAACTTCTTGAGCAGTATAACCACCACTAGCTAAGGTGCTATTTCGTAAGTTATAAGCATTATTTTTAAAACCAACTATCCATTCCGTTGAAGCTTCATTTAATAAATCTTGACATGTAACACTTGAATAAATTTTAAGTCCAGAAATACCTGAAATATTTGCACTTGCTGATTTTGTATAATCTTTATATGAGTAATCAATAGTAGTATTTATTAAAGTAATTGAATTTGCAATTCTTGATACCTTAGGTAAATTACTTTGAATATCCTTTTCTGTCTTTGTAACTTTTTGATTCCACTCATTAACTTTTTCAGTATAAGGGTTACTCTGATTAGGATTATTAATATCAACTTTATAGCTATTTTTATCAGCTTTATAACCATTTAAAGTTTTAACTTCATTTGTATGTTCTTCAATTAAATTTAAAGTTTTAACTAAAGAACTAATTGCTTCACTTTGCGTTTTTAAATCAGTTATACAATTTGTAATATCATTACTTAATTTAGTAGAAGAAGCCCCAATAAAAGTACCCTTTAAAGTTGTTAAAAGTGAATTAATATTAGTACAATCAGAATTTAAATTATTATAATCTTTGGTTAAAGAATTTGCTAAATTTGTATAACTTGCCATAATTCACCTCTTACACATTCTCGGCATTTTCGACTACTTTTTCTAAAAAAGTTTGTAAACTTTCCATTGCCGTATGACATTCAGTTGTATCCTCTAAATCTTTAGTTATATTATCAATGAATGCTTCAGTAGCTAAAGATTCATAAGCTTTTGGAAGAGAATTAACTAAAGTTTTAAAATCATTTAAATTAGTAATAGCTTCTTCATTATTCTTATAAATAGTTGTAGCCCATTCACTTAATAAAGGTTTATTAATTTTAGTATCCATAATCCTCCTAACTATATGCTTCTTCTAGGCTTTCCATAACACTATTTTTCTTTTTTAAATAGGTTATATGTGCCTCTAATTTAGTTATTTCACTATCAAAATAGGTTAAATATTCTTCGCATTTAGAAATGAATGGCGGTTTAACATTATCTTGAATCCATTCATTGGAACTTTCAATTGTATTTTTTAATTTTTTTATATTTTGAATTATATCATTATAATCATCTAATTTAATTTCTAAAGAAGAAATGATACTAGCAAGTGCTGTTGAGTCATAATTATAAGAATCCATATGCAACCTACTGATTTAAAGCAGTACTTGCTGCCATATCAATTTGATTGGCAAAAGCCATAATTTGTTTATAAATAGGTTCAAAATTAGATTTAATTATTTCTAATTGTTCTTTTAATTCTTGAGATTTACTAGTTCCTTGATATAATCCTGTACCTTCATCATCTATTTCATTCATAGCTTTTGAGATAACATCAAGAATTTCTTGAACTCTACCTGCATAATTTCGAATATTTATAGCCTTAGCTTTAGCTTCATTTGCATCAATTTTTAAATTACCTATTGTTCCCATATTTTCCTCCTAATTATCCAAATAAGTATCATTTTTTATTTTATTTAGTAATTCTTCTTCATCACTATCAATTTTGTTAGCTCTTTTTGTAATTAATTCTGTACATTCATCAATAATGTCTTTATTATCAATAAAGTATTTTTTCTTATCTTGGAAAGATGATAAGAATTCATCAGCTAAACCACCTGTAAAACCACTTCCAACAAAACTTTCTATTTCTTGAAATAATTTGGTAATATTATCATAATATGAATCATTATTACCACTAATTTTATTCGACCATTCCCTCATTTGTTCAGTATTATAACTTACAATATTTGACATTTTTTATTCCTCCCTCGCCAATTTTATTTTAACATTATTCTTTAAATTCTTTCAATATTTTATTAAAAACTATACATAATTTTACAATTATTTTTGAATATAATCAAAGTAATTTCCCTTATTTTTAATACTTTCAATTGAATTTAACCAATTAGGATGAACTGTTTGAATACTATTTTTAAAAGTATCTTGATTAACAACAAAATTAATAGTTGGAGTAGTAAGTTTTTCTTCAATATTTCCAATTATACATTTTAAAGTTGTCCCATCACTATGTTTTATATCAATTAAATCTCCAACTTTACCAAAATCTTTAGAAGCACTGATAATATATCTATCTTGAAAGGTTGCTAATCCATCTTGATCGTAGACTTCATTATTAATAATTGTTAAAGTATTTGGGTTAGCCTCATTTTTATTAGATATATTTAGAATAATTGGACTAAAATTTAAAGAAGTGACAGTAATTGTTGTTCCTTCAATCGTGTCTAAATAAGGTTCTAAATTAGTATTAAAAGAATATTTATTATCATTATAATTATCATTATTATAATTAT
>CAYTGK010000001.1:0-23960 GCA_964437305.1 uncultured Muribaculaceae bacterium | reverse complement strand
AAATTAGTATTAAAAGAATATTTATTATCATTATAATTATCATTATTATAATTATCATTATTGGGTTCTGTAACTACGTAAGAATTACTACTATTATTAGAACTACTTGAATTTCCTTTCGAATCACTATTTGAACTATTAGAATCAGTATCGTTTTTTAAGCCTAAATATTTTTCATTATATAAATTTTCTAAATTAGTAGCTTTAGCTTCAGTATTATAGTCATCAACATTAAATTCATTAATATATGATGCATAATTAAATAAGTTTTTTTCAGCATTAGTTATATTCTTTAAAATACTATCTAAATTATTTCTTAAAGTATTAGCAATATCACCTACATTGGCATTAAAACCATTATTTTGATAGTTTTCTATTTCACTAAGGGTAGTACCTAAACTTGTAATATCGGTTTTTAAAGAAGATTCAATCTTGGATTTTAAATCTAAAACGGTATTATTAAATGTATTAATATTACTAATTTTAACATTTGCCATATTTACCTCCATATTTTTATATAATAATCATATAAGAAAAGTAAAGATAAGTCAATCAGTTTGACATGAATTTTATGGTTAATTTGTATTTATTAGTTATTATTCATAGTTAAATTTTCCTTATTTTTAAATTGTTTATCAATATTATAATAGTAAATAATTGACTGTAAATATTAATTATTTTTATATTAATATAGTTTAAATTGTTATAAAATAAGAATTTTTATTTTAAAAACGACTTTGAATAGTAACCTTTATTAAATTTCGTAATCCTATTTTTAAAAATTTATATATCTTTTACTATATAATTTAATATTACTAAATAGTTACATGATTTAATTAAAAAAAGCTAGGATTTACCTAGTTTTGTTTTCAGTATTATTATTATATTCATATTTACTTAAAACATTTGTAATATATTCTGATATGTTTCCATAACTTTTTACTATATAAGTTATTTGTTCTTTAGTAACATTCCGTCTAAGATTACTACGAGCATTATTGTCGTTAGTAAAATAATCATAATTTTCATTCATACTTTCAATGACAGCATATTCTACTTGGTCATAACCATACTTCCTATAAGTTTCCAAAATAGCCATATCAAGTATAATTTTAGCTTTTCCATAAACAATATCATCAACTAAAGTTTGAATAGATTCTTGTCCTAGAATTTTTTTAAACTTTTTAAGAGGCATACTTTTTATAAATCTAGAACGTAGATTATAATCTCTTGTGATTTTATTAAAATTTCCTGTATTCAAGAATATATTTAAATTAATAACTGTTTGTTCAATTCCATATTTTTTACACATTACTAAGACACATTGTTCAATTAATGAGTAATCACTTTCGGTTATATTAATTGGATTTAAAATATCACTATAACCTTGAACTCGTGATTTAATAAGTTGCTGATTATTACAAAAGTCAACAGTTCTTAAATAATTTTCAAAAGTATTTTCTGTTAAAGATTCTAAAATAACTCTAGTAATTTCATGAAAATTATTCAATTGATATTCTTGACTTTCAGAATAATATCTACCAGAAAATCTTTTAAGAAATAAATCTATATCTTCCTTGTTCTTTTTAATAAAAACATTGAAATAAATTTTAGATACATAATCTAAAAAACTTTGATAAGAAACGTTTTGTTTTTCTTTTTTACAATCAACAATATAATAGTATAGATAATCAGAAGTTACTTCATTAAAACTCATATCCCTATCAAGTGCTAAATTTATTTTATCATCATGAAAACCAATTGGAAAAGAATCTTGCATAGCATTTTTAATTTTAGGAGTTTGGTTAATAAAATTTTTGATTTTAAAATAATCTTCTTTGGAATAAACTCGAATGACTATATCATCAAGTCTAATATCTGAACCTATCTTTGAAATATGACAAATATTATTTGCTGATAAGAAGTCAAAGAGAATTTTAGCAACTTCTAAAATATCTTTACTTCCAATATGCAAGTATATCTTAATTGCATTATTTAAAGGTTGATTTTGGGAAGGATAATTTACAAATTGACAAAAGTATTTCCAATTAGGACTAACGAAAACTTTTATGTTGGGCTTATTTTGAAAATAACGAATCCATTCTGAAAAGAGAGTATTAACTTTGAAATTTTTATCTTCTTGAGGAATATTATATCTTGTTAGAAAATAGTAAATACTATTATTAGTTTTATTTTTATCATCACCATAATAAATAGCTAATTCTTTAAGCAGTTTATCAACTTTATTTTTCATTATCTTCACCATTTTTTTTGATATATTCTACCATTTCATTTAAATCTAAAGTATTTTCTAAATCATTATTTACTTCAAAATATTCTGGATTTATTTCATTGTCGTTTAAAACATTATCTTCATTCATAATTTCAATCTCCTTACCTTAATTATAGAATATAATGATAATAAAAGTAAAATAAAAAAAATTAAAGTGCTGTCTAAAGGTGTCAACTAATTACTTTAATTTAGTATCAATAGTAATAATTTTGCTTAAAAAGAAATATAATTAAAAAAATCTAGCTACAATGAGTTAGAAATATTTATAAGCTTGCATAAGACAAGTAATAATTTTGGCAGGGGATGAGAGAATTGAACTCCCATCTAAGGTTTTGGAGACCCCTATTTTACCATTAAACTAATCCCCTAATTCAACAATTAGTTTAACATTATTTATTTTACTTGTCAATTGTTATTTTTTTTTATATAATATATTACGTGTTGGGGAGTGATTGTATGTCAAATATTGAGTCTGATGTAAAAAAAGAACTTAATAAAAGTGGTAAAAATAGAAAAAATAATAATAAAAATAAAAATTATACTCCTAAAAAAAATACTACCACTTCAAAAAATATAACTTATAATAAGGATAATAACAGTCAAAAGAAGAATAATAACAATCAAAAAAATAATAATGTTCCAGTTAAAAAGAGTAATTATCAAAAAATTCAAAAAAAAATAATTGAAGATACAAAGAAAAATCAAGAGAAAGAAAATAAAAGGCAAGAAACTAAGAAGAAAAAGCAAGAGGCTCAAACCCAAAAAAAGCAAGAAATTCAAACCCCAAAAAAACAAGAAGTTCAAACTCCAAGAAAACAAAAAGTTCAAATTCCAAAAAAACAAGATGTTAAAACTCCAAGAAAACAAAAAGTTCAAATTTCAAAAAAACAAGAGGTTCAAACTCCAAAAGGGGAAGAAGTAAAAAAGAGAACAATTTGGAAAAAAATTCAATTAGTTTTACTTAGTTTTTTGATTAAATTAAGAAATTTATTACTTAAAATTTTTAGATTATTAGTAATAGGAATTAAAAAATTAGGACTTGGTTTAAAGAATTTATTTGTAACAGTTGGCAAGAGAGTTCATGTTTGGCTAATTTCTTTTAAAGATAAACAAAAGACTAAAAGACTATTAAAAAAAGAAAATAAAAAAAATGACGAAGAAACATTAAAGAAAAAAGAAGAAAAGGGAAAAATAAGGGCTGAAAAAAAATTATTAGAAGAGGTTCAAATTTCAAAAGAGGAAGAAGTAAAAAAGAGAACAATTTGGAGAAAAATTCAATTAGTTTTACTTAGTTTTTTGATTAAATTAAGAAATTTATTACTTAAAATTTTTAGATTATTAGTAATAGGAATTAAAAAATTAGGACTTGGTTTAAAGAATTTATTTGTAACAGTTGGCAAGAGAGTTCATATTTGGCTAATTTCTTTTAAAGATAAACAAAAGGCTAAAAGACTATTAAAAAAAGAGAATAAAAAAAATGCTGAGGACAAATTAAAGAAGAAAGAAGAAAAGGAAAAAATAAGAGCTGAAAAAAAATTATTAAAAGAGGCTCGAAAAGAAGAAAAGAAAACAATACAATTTGAGAAAGATGAAATAGTTTTAAGAAGTTTAACAGGAAAGCAATTGCCAATTTCCAAAACAAAAGCTGATAAGAAAAGGCGAAAGACTATTTATTTAAAAGAAGCTTTATTATTTATGATTCTTTTTACCATTTTAGATGTTATAGCTTTTTATAAGACTAAAACTTTAGATATTTTAACAATATTTGATAATAATTTATGGAATTTAATAGCAACCGTTGGTTTTTCTTTATTAATATTGTTTTTGGGATCATTTTTAATTGATTTAATGTTAAGTGAATTAATTATTAAAATTAAAAGAAACAAATTACAGAAGAAAGAGAAATTGAAAGAAGTTAATGAGGAAATTTTACCTGAGAAAAAGACTGAACAGAAAACCGAAGAAAAGCCAAAGAAAGAATTTGAGGAAATAACTCCGAAAAAGAAAAATAAAGAACAAGCTAATATAAATAATAAGAAGAAAACTAAGGAAAATTATGTTAAGAAGAATCAAAAAGCAGTTAAGAAATCTGCAAATAAATATTATAAATATTCAAAAGGAACAGCTAAAAAAAATTATCCTAAAACTGTAAAAAAGAAAAAAGGTGATTAAAATAGAAATCGTTGGTTTAAATTTAGAAAATATTAAAAAAATATCTAAATATAAAAAAGAAAGTGATTATTTTTTAAATTATCGAGTTAAAGCTTATGAAGAATTTTTAAAATTAGATGATCCAAAGTTTGGACCAAAGTATAAGATTGATTATGATAAAATTATTTATTATAAGAGTGTACAAGATGAAACGAAAGATAATTGGAATAAAGTTGATTCTAAAATTCAAGAAGAATTTAAGCCTTTAGGGGTTATTGAGAGTGAATGTAATTTAGATGGTATTGGAATTCAATATGAAAGTGAAGTAATTTATCATAATATGCTAAAAGAACTTCAAGATAAGAATGTTATTTTTACATCAATTGATGAAGCTATAAGAAAGTATCCAAAGTTAGTTAGTAAGTATTTAGGTAAATTAGTTCCAAGTAATGATAATAAATTTGTAGCTTTAAATTCATGTGTATTTTCAGGTGGTAGTTTTATTTATGTTCCTAAGAATACAAAGTTAGAGAGACCATTGCAAAGTTATTTTCGAATTAATAGTCGAAGGATGGGACAGTTTGAAAGAACTTTGATTATTGTTGATGATAATAGTAGCATTCATTATATAGAAGGTTGTACAGCTCCTAATTATAGTGAATCAAGTTTGCACGCAGCTGTAGTTGAAATTTTTGTTGGGAAAAATAGTAAATGTCGTTATTCAACAGTGCAGAATTGGGCTGTGAATGTTAATAATTTAGTTACAAAAAGAGCTTTAGTTTCTGAAAATGGAGTTATGGAATGGATTGATGGCAATATTGGAAGTTTAAATACTATGAAATATCCAGCTTGTATTTTAAAAGGTGATAATGCAAGTGGGACTTGTATTACAGTTAGTATGGCAGGGAAAGGTCAATTTCAAGATACAGGTAGTAGAATGATTCATTTAGGTAAAAATACCAAGAGTAAGATAATTTCTAAAAGTATTGCCGTTAATGGTGGCAATGCAACCTATCGTGGGAAAATTGATATAAAAGAAGAAGCAATAAACAGTGAAGCTAGTTTAAAATGTGATACTTTAATATTAGATTCTGAAAGTAAAAGTGATACTTATCCTGTTAATATAAATCGAAATAAATCTAGTAATTTATATCATGAAGCAACTGTTTCCAAAATTAGTAGAGAAAACCTTTTATATTTAATGAGTAGAGGTATTTCTTATGAAAGAGCTATGGAATTGATTATTTTAGGTTTTATTGATAAATTTAAAGAAGAATTGCCAGTTGAGTATGCAGTTGAGTTAAATAGATTGATAAAACAGGTTTTGTAAAAAAAATAGTGTCAAATTGTGTAAAATAAATTTTTTTAAAAATTTCGGAAAATCGGCAAATTCCGAATTTTTTTCTATTCAATTTAGCAAATTTCCCTAGAGCAAAAATAGCTTTTGTTTTAAAAAAACGTTCAATTTTGAAATTTATTTTTCAATTTTCAATTTTGACAAATAACTACCTTTTAGTTTATAGTGAATTTTGAAAGGAGGTTTTTATGATTAATATGGTTATGCTAGTAGGAAGATTAGTTCGAGATCCTGAGGTTATAGAACGTGATAATGGTAAGAAAGTCTCAAAGGTAACATTAGCTGTTAATCGAAAATTCAAAAGTAGTGATGGAACTTATCATACGGATTTTATTGATTGTGTACTTTGGAATAACTTTGCAACAAATGTCAGTGAGTATTGTTCTAAAGGGGACTTAATTGGTGTCCGTGGCAGGCTTCAAGTTGAAAATTATGAAAAAGAAGATGGTTCAAAAAGAAGAATTACCGATGTAATAGCTGAAAGTATTACATTTTTATCAACCATGAAAAATAAGGATCAAGTAACTGAACTTAAATTAGAATGCTAGATAAAAGTGAGAAAAAAAGTGTAAAAGAGGGGCAAAAAACCTTTACTAATTTTAAAAGATAGGCTACAATAATTTTGGAGTGGTGATATGACTTTTGGCGAAAAGTTAAAATTATTGAGATTTGAGAAAGGACTCACTCAAGATGATTTAGGTTATATTTTAGGTGTTACTAAATCATGTATTTCTTGTTATGAAAATGGCTCAAGACAACCTTCAATTGAAGTTTTAATTTCCTTATCTATTTATTTTAAAGTAAGTATTGATTTTCTTGTTGGAATCGAACCTTATAATCCAGATGAAAATAGGAAAGTTAGAATTACCAAGAAAGATGTAGAACTTATTTCTGAACTTAAGAATAAGCCAATTTTATATAAGAAAATTGTGAGCTCAGTTTCAAAAGCAGTCTCTAAAATTGAAAAGGTTTTTATGTAGTGTGTTAAGGAGTTTTTCTAAACTCCTTAATGCATAACTTAATAGTTTTTGCATAAAATAAAAAAAGTTAGAAAAATATTTTAAATTAATTGACAATATGTATAACTTTTGATATTATTAGTATGTTAACTTTTGGAGTGGTACTCAAGAGGCTGAAGAGGCTCCCCTGCTAAGGGAGTAGATCGGGTTAAACTGGTGCGAGGGTTCAAATCCCTCCCGCTCCGCCATAATGTATTTTACCCTTATTTTATAAGGGTTTTTATTATTTTCTAATTGAAATATTAAATTTTATTTATTAAATATTTTTTCAATACTCTTAAAGTATTAGCCAATTTACAGAAATTTGTCAAACAAAAATTTATTTTAATTATTTAATTGAATTTAATTAATTAATAAGCTATACTGTATAAAAAGGAGTTTGAAATATGGAAAATGAAGATATAAATTCAAAAGAGCCTGCTAATTTAAAGATACCTCAAAAGAAGAAAGATAAGGGTAATTTAATAGCAATTTGTATATCAATTGTTTTAGCTATTATAGTTGTTTTAGGTTATAAATTTATAATAGCTAAAGATAAAGATGATAAGAAAGATGAAAATGAAGGGGAAAAAGAAAATACCGCTGTTCTAAACTATACAATGAATGTTTACAAAAACTCAGATAATTATTACTGCTTAGAAGAAAGTGAATATTGTAATATCGTAGCGTTTACTATTAAAACGGAAACAGAGGATGCTAAAATTTTAGCATTAGATGATAGTTTAACATCTAATTTTATTTTATATGATGATAATGGTTTAAAAATTTATAATATTAAAACTAAAGAAATAAATAAAACTAATTTAGAAGATGACTATGAATATTATAATTTAATTTCTAATGATACTAAAAGTCAAGCCTCAGGAATTATCTATAAAGAAAAAGATAGTGATTATAAAGGGTATTATAATGTTTTAACTAATAAAAAAATGTATGAAAAAACATATACCCATATAGAAGAAGCTGGTCAATCAGAATATTTAAGTGCTGGTTTCTATAAAGATGGAAAAGCTCATATTTTTCTTTTAAAAACTAGCGAAGAAAAAGTAGAATTGGAAACATCAGAAAGTATTGAGTTAGAAACTTATAATTCAGGTGGTAATTCTTATTTCACTGCTGTTAAAACAAAAGATAATTATTTTTATTTTTTGAAAGGTTTTGATACTGTAGGAATAATTAATATTTATTCTAGTAAAAAAGAAGTTCTTGCTTCTAATATTGGAATGAGTCGGTGTTATTCTTTATATCAAGGTAATTTATATATTTCAGATAATGGTATATTAAAAAAATATGATGCCGATGGTAATGTTTTAAAAACTATTTCAACAATAAAAAAAGAAAATATTCTGCAAATAATAAATAATTATGTTATTTATATAGATAATAGTGATTATTTAAGTATAATGAATATTGATAATTCTAATGAAAATAAACAATTAGTTAAATGGGATTCAGGTAATCTTATGTATGATGATTATTCAACTTATTATACCAAAGAAGAATTAAAAGAGTTAGGTAAAGATACAGAAGAAGGTATTTATATTTTAACTTATTATAATGGAGGAATAGATAGCAATGGAAATTATGGAATAGAATATTGTTATACGAAAGATGGAAATGTAATAGAATATCCAATTGAACACGCAATGGGTGGTCGAGCTAAACCAGTTTTATACTTATATCCCAAAGAAAAAATGCAAGTAACTGTTAAGTTTCAACATCCAGAATATTTAACAACAACATATCCTAAATATCAAGATAAATGGGAAGTAATTGCAAGTCCAAATGGAGATTTACAAGATGACAATAAATATTATTATGCTTTATATTGGGATGAAATAAGACATGATGAAGTTAATTTTCAGGAAGGGTTCTATGTAACCAAAGAAAATGCAATAAATTTCTTAGAAGAAAAATTAAAGATAATTGGTTTAAATGATAGAGAAAGAAATGAATTTATAATGTACTGGCTACCAATATTAGAAACAAATGAAAAGAGTTTAGTTTATTTTGAATTAACTAATGAAAGAGAATTAAATAATAAATTAATTATTACTCCTAAACCTGATTCAATGCTTCGAGTTTCTATTCATATTAAGAAAGTAGATAAAGAAATTAAGATTAAAGAACAAAAGTTACCAACTTTTAAAAGAAATGGTTTTACAGCTATTGAATGGGGTGGAATGGTTTATTAATTAAAGTAGCTAAGGGTGAAATAAGAAAATTTATAATAAGACTAGAAAATAGTCTTTTTTTTTGATAAAATTAATCTGTGGTGAAGTATGAGTAAAATACAAATAATGGATGAAGATTTAGCAAATAAAATATCAGCTGGGGAAGTTGTTGAAAGAACAATGAATGTTGTTAAGGAATTAGTTGAAAATTCAATTGATGCAGAGGCTACGGTTATTAAAATAGAACTTATTGATAGTGGTGTTAAAGAAATTAAAGTTACAGATAATGGTGTAGGAATGAGTAGAGAAGATAGTATTCTTGCATTCTCTCGTCATGCAACTAGTAAACTTAAAACGTTAGATGATTTATTTAATATTAATTCTTTAGGATTTCGTGGAGAAGCTTTACCATCAATTGCTAGTGTTTCCAATGTTAATTTAAAAACTTGTGATGGAGTAGAGGGTACGATGTTAGAAATTGTTGGAGGTAGTATCAAAGAAATTAAATCTTGTGATTTAAAAAAAGGTACAACGATAACGGTTAGTAACTTATTTTATAATACCCCTGTAAGACTTAAATACTTAAAGAGTTTATATACAGAACTTGCTAATATTAGTAATTATTTAAATAAATTAGCATTAAGTTATCCCAACATTAAATTTCTTTTAATTAATAATGATAGAGAACTTTTAAACACTAGTGGCAATGGAGATTTATTAAAAACAATTCTTAATATCTATGGTGTAGTTGTTGCTAGTAAAATGATGAAGATAGAAGGGGAAAATGATGATTATAAAATAAGTGGTTATATCTCTTATCCTGAATTAACGAAAAGCTCTCGGAGTAGTATTACTTTATTAATCAACAGTCGAGTTGTTAAAAATAATGACATAGTAAGATGTATTCTTGACAGTTATCATACTTATATTCCTAAAGATAGATGTCCTTATGTTGTTTTAAATATTGAAGTCGATCCATTTTTAGTTGATGTAAATGTTCATCCTACCAAGATGGAAGTTAAGTTTTCCAAACTTGATTCTTTACTTAATTTAATAAATGATGTAATAAGTAAGCGATTAAGTGCTAAAACGTTAATACCAAAAGCTAATCCTGAAAATATTGAAGACAATTACTATCAAGAAGAAATAAATTATGAAGTAAACGATAAATTATTTGAAAATGAAGAAACTCCAAAATCTCAAGTAGAAGAAATAAAATTTGATTTTAATACCTTTAGTAATAATCAAGAAGAAGAAAAAGAAGAAGAATTTCAAGAAGACCCACGAATTAAAGATATGTATCCCGTTGGAATTGTCCATGGAACTTATATTATTTGTGAAAATGAAAATGGTATGTTTATAATTGACCAACACGCAGCAGCTGAACGAATTAATTATGAAAAATATTATCATGCTTTAAGTACACATTCTAGTAATACAATAGATGTGTTAATTCCTTATAAAATAGAACTTCCTAGTAATGAGTACTTGATTTTAGAAAAAAATTTTGCTATACTAGACAAGCTTAATTTTAAGTATGAAGAGTTTGGTAATAATACTATAATTATTAGAAGTCATCCAACTTGGTTACCAAAATATGCACCTCTTGAAGCTATCAAGAAAATAATTGAAGTTATTGTTTCTAATGAAGATTTTGATGAAGATAAGTTTAATGAGAAAGTTTCAATTACTCTAGCCTGTAAAATGAGTATTAAAGCAGGTGATGTCATTACAATGCCTGATATGACCTATTTAATCGAAGAATTAAGAAAAACTAAAAACCCTTTTACTTGTCCTCATGGTAGACCAACAATTATTGCATATACGAAATATGACTTAGAAAAACTCTTTAAACGTGCTATGTAGGAGGTTAAAATGTTTGAATATGAAAAAGAATTAAAAAATCTTACTAAAACAAAAACAAATGGTATAATTTTAAATGCTAGTGTAACTAATGAACAAACAAGTTTATGGAAAATAAAACAAGAAATTGAAAAGTATCGTGAACTTCGAACTTATATAATTAATTTATTTGAACAAGATGTAATTACAACTATTAGAAAAACATCTTTTAAATATTTAAAAGATGTCCCTTATCCAATTTTAATAGATAATAAAAAATTATTTATTGATAATGAATTAGCTATTAAAGTATTTACTAAAGAATTAGTTTATGAAAATTGTTTATTTTCAAAAGAAAAAATCGAAAAAGGTGATAGAGATTGTTTTGAATTAGCTTTAATTTATGCTGAAGTTAATCCTTATGTTCGAGGATTATTTAATGTATTAAAAGAATCAAATCTTTTAAATAATTCATTTTATGATGATTTAGAAGTTATGTTAGATAATGAGAATATTAAAAAATTAATTATAAATGGTGAAGGAATTAGATTGCCAATTGAAGAATTTTATAAGTTAAATATGCAAGATAAAAACGAATTACTTAAATTTTATTATAATAATTTAAAAAAGATTTTAAAAAATATTATGATTTTTGAAACTAAAGAATTAAATAATTATCGTAGTAATATATCCAAAAAAAAGGTCTTAGAATTGTATCGAGGATAATATGAAAATTATTGTAATTATCGGTCCTACGGGAATTGGAAAGACTAAATTAAGTATTAGCTTAGCACATTATTTAAATGCTGTTATACTTAATGCTGATAGTATGCAAGTTTATAAAAATATGAATATAGGAACAGCTAAAATAAAAGATACGGAAAAAGAAGGAATTAGTCATTATTTATTTGATATATGTAGTCCTAGTGAAGATTATAATGTTTATAAATATCAAAGAGATGGAAGAAGTTTGCTTGAAAAATTTAAAAATGAAGATAGAAATGTTATTATTGTAGGTGGAAGTGGTTTATATATTAAAAGTTTACTATATGATTATAAGTTTGTTGAGGAAAAAATTAATAATACTTATGATAATTTAACTAATGAAGAATTATTAGCTGAAATAAAAAAGCATTATGATACAAATATTCATGTTAATAATCGAAAAAGATTAGTAAGAGAACTTAATAAAATTATGAATAATAGTAAAATTGAAAGTAATATAAATCAAAGAATATATGATTTTAAAGTAATTGGTTTAACTACTAATCGGGAAAAGTTATATGAAATTGTTGATAAGCGAGTAGATGAAATGATTAAAGAAGGATTAGTTGATGAGGTAAGACATTTACATCGAAAAGGAATACGAAGTAAAGCTATAAAAACGGGGATAGGCTATAAAGAAATTTATAAATATTTAGATGGAGAAATTAGTCTAAATGAAGCAATAGACTTGATAAAGAAAAATACAAGGCATTTCATCAAACGTCAATATACATATTTTAATCATCAAATGGAAGTTACTTGGTTAGATGTTGATTTTGATAATTTTCAAAATACAGTTGATAAAGCCATTCAAATTATTGAAAATAAATAAAGTATAGTGCTAGTAAAAAACTATACTTTTTAATTTCACAAAAATTTCACAAAAAAAATTAGCACTCTCTATTGACAAGTGCTATTATTAGTGTTATGATTGTCTTGTTGATTGAGAAAATACCAACAGGGAGGTAAAAATGAAAAAGAAAGAATTTAAAGCAGAATCGAAAAAATTGTTAAATATGATGATTAATTCCATTTATACCAATAAAGAAATATTCTTAAGAGAATTAATCTCAAATTCAAGTGATGCTCTTGATAAACTTTATTATTTATCACTTACAAATGGAGACTTAAAAATAAAACGTGATAAATTAGAAATTAGACTTGAGCCTAACAAAGAAAATCGGACTTTAAAAATTATTGATAATGGAATTGGAATGACAAAAGATGAACTTGAAAATAATTTAGGAACGATTGCTAAGAGTGGTTCTGAGTTATTTAAAGAAGAAAACGATAGCAAGAAAGACATTGAAATAATTGGTCAATTTGGAGTAGGTTTTTATTCAAGTTTCATGGTAGCTAAAGAAGTTAATGTTTTAAGTCGTAGTATTAATGATGAGAAAGCTTATCTTTGGAAATCAAATGGAGCTGATGGTTATACGATTGAAGAAGCCAAGAAAGAAACACCAGGAACGGAAATTACTTTATTCTTAAAAGATAACACTGATGATGATAAGTATGATGATTTCTTAGAAGATTATACTTTAGAAAGAATTGTTAAAAAGTATTCTGATTATATTAAGTATCCAATTAAGATGGAAGTTTTAGAGGAAGAAGAAGATAAGGAAACAAAGAAAAAAGTAAAACATAAACATGACCATATCTTAAATAGTATGGTTCCAATTTGGAAAAAGAAGAAAAAAGATGTTAAAGATGAAGATTATAATGATTTTTATACTGATAAATTTTATGATTATGAAAAGCCTTTAAAAGTAATAAAAAGTGAAGTTGAAGGGTTAACAAGTTATCAAGCTTTGTTGTTTATTCCTTCCCATGCTCCATATAATTATTACACAAAGGAATATGAAAAAGGTTTAATGTTATATTCTAAAGGCGTCATGGTTATGGAAAAATGTGCTGATTTATTACCTGATTATTTTAGCTTTGTTAAAGGTATTGTTGATAGTGAAGATATTGAACTTAATATCTCAAGAGAGACAATGCAACAGGATAGACAAATTAAATTAATTGCCAAAAGTTTAGAAACTAAGATTAAAAAAGAACTTGAAACTATGTTAAGTGAAGAAAGAGAATCTTATGAGAAATTCTATGAAGCTTTTGGAGAACAACTTAAATATGGTATTTATTCAAGTTATGGTATGAACAAAGAAATTTTACAAGATTTACTTCTATTCTATTCATCAAGTGAAGAAAAACAAGTAACTTTAAATGAATATGTTGAAAGAATGGAAGGAGATACCATTTACTATGCATCAGGTGAGAGTAATGATAAAATAAAAATGTTACCTAATGTTGAAGATGCAATTTCTAAAGGTAAAGAAGTTTTGTTCTTAACAAATTATTTAGATGAATTTGTAATTAAAACAATTGGTACGTATAAAGAAAAGAAATTCATGAATGTAAGTGATTCAAACTTTGATTTATCAAGTGATGAGGAAAAAGAAGAGTTAAAGAAAGCCAATGAAGAAGCTAAAGATATGTTTGCATTGATGAAAACAGTTCTTGATACAAATGTTAAAGATGTTAGATTTACTAATCGTCTAAAAAATCATCCTGTTTGTTTAATCACGGATGGAGAAGTATCTATTGAAATGGAAAAAGTTTTAAATACTATGCCAAATGGTGATAATGTTAAAGCTAATAAGATAATGGAAATAAATAAATCACATCCAATTAGTAATAAATTAAAAGAGTTATATAAAAATAATGATAAAGATACCCTTGAAAAATATACGAAACTTTTATATGATAGTGCAAGATTAATCGAAGGGTTATCAGTTGATAATCCAACTGAAATGAGTAATTTAATTTGTGAAATAATGAGCAAATAATTGAATATTTATATATGGTAATATTTGATAAGGAGAGTGATAATATGTTACCAAGTAGAATGTTTTATGATAGTTTGTTTGATGATTTTGATGTGAAAGGTATGGAGGCTGATGTTTACCTTAAAGATGGTAATTATCATGTAGAAATTGATATTCCAGGTTATAATAAGGAAGATATTAATGTTGAATGCCACAAAGGCAACATCACGATTAGTGCTGAACATGAAGAAAAAGAAGATGATGAAGAAAAGAAATATATTCGTCATGAAAGAAAGTATAGAAAACTTGAAAGAACTTTCTATTTAGGGGATATTAATGAAGATAATATTAAAGCTGAATATAAAAATGGAACTCTTCATTTGACTATTCCTGAAAAAACAGAAGTTGAGAAAAAACAAATTAGTATTGATTAAAGAAGATGAAAAAGTCTTCTTTTTTTATATTTATTTTTGATATTTATTAATTGCAAAGTAATAAAAAATAGATTATACTAAATAAGAAATAGAAAAAATTAAGTAAATATGATTAGTTAATTTTTAAAAATAATTTGGTTTTATTATACATGAAGTATAGTTATAATAGAAATTTTTATTCATACTATAAAAATTATAAATAGTTTAGTTTTAATTTAGAATTTATAAGATATAAAACGTTCCATAAGTTTAAGTAGGGAGGATTTAATGCAGAAGAAAGTAGTCATTATTGGTGCAGGTCCTGCAGGTCTTACAGCTGGATATGAATTATTAAAAAAGAGTAAAGATTATGAAGTAGTAATACTTGAAAGTTCTAACGAAATTGGAGGGATTTCAAGAACAGTTAAATATAAACATAATCGAATGGATATTGGTGGTCATAGATTTTTTTCAAAGGATGAAAATGTTATGAATTTTTGGAAAGAAATTATGCCAATTCAAGGTAAACCATCTTTTGATGATAAGAAGTTAAAAAGAGAGAAAAAACTTGCTTTAGGTGGACCAGATCCTGAAGTTGAAGATAGAGTTATGTTAGTAAGAAATCGAATATCACGAATTTATTACTTAAACAAATTTTTTGATTATCCAATTAGTATGAAATTAGAAACTTTTAAAAATATGGGATTAAAAAGAACTTTTCTTGTAGGATGTAGTTATATAAAATCTATAGTTATCAAGCAAAAAGAAAATTCTTTAGAAAACTTTTATATTAATAGATTTGGAAAGAAATTATATAGTATGTTTTTTGAAAAATATACTGAGAAACTTTGGGGAAGACATCCAAGTGAAATATCAGCTGATTGGGGTAGTCAAAGAGTTAAAGGTTTATCAATAACTGGGGTTATTAAAGATATGTTTAAACATTTTATTCATATAAATGATAATAAAGTTGAAACATCCTTAATTGAAGAATTTATCTATCCAAAATATGGACCAGGTCAATTTTGGGAAACAGTTGCTTTGGAATTTGAGAAAATGGGAGGTATCATTTTAAAAAATAAAGAAGTTACTAAGATAAATCAAAAAGATGGTAAGATTATATCAGTTATAGCTAGTAATGAAGAAATTAAAGGTGATATCTTTATATCTAGTATGCCTTTAAAAGATTTAGTTGAAGGGATGAATGATGTTCCTAAAGAGATTAGATATATAGCAACTAATCTTCCATATCGAGATTTTGTAACAATTGGTTTACTTGTAAAAAAATTAAATTTAAAAAATGAAACTAATATAAAAACATTAGGCAATATTATTCCAGATTGTTGGGTTTATGTGCAAGAACCTGATGTTAAATTAGGAAGAATTCAAATATTTAATAACTGGAGTCCTTATATGGTTAAAAGTCCAACTTCAACAGTTTGGTTAGGATTAGAATATTTTTGTAATGAAGGTGATAATTTTTGGAATATGGATGAAAAAGAATGTATTGATTTTGCGAAAGATGAACTTATTAAAATGGGAATTATTGATGATAATGTTGTAATTGATGCTCATAGAGAAAAAGTAAAAAAAGCTTATCCAGCTTATTTTGATACTTATTTTGAAATTGATAAGTTAATTGATTATCTAAATAAATTTGATAATTTATATTGTATAGGAAGAAATGGTCAACATCGTTATAATAATATGGATCATTCGATGGTTACAGCTTTTGAAACAGTTAATAATATTTTAAATAATGTTAAAGATAAAAGTAATATTTGGAATGTTAATACGGAAAAAGAATATCATGAGCAAAAAAATAGTACAAATTAGTTTTAATTTGACTTCTTAAAAAGTTTTGTATATAATATCTTAGAAGTTATAATTAGATGGAGGTAATAATTATAATTAGCGCCAGACCCTTAGGGTTAACGAGGTTTAATGTGATCGAAGATTCGGCGGATACATTAACGGGTAGTACTCGAAAGATATATTACAAAAAATAAAATTATGATTATAACAAAAAGTATATCAACTAGAAGGAGTTTTTATGTGTGGAATTATAGGATATAATGGGAATAAAAATGCTATTCCAATTGTTATAGATGGTTTAAAGAATTTAGAATATCGAGGATATGATTCAAGTGGAATAGCTTATTTTCATGATAAAAAAATAAAAATAATAAAAGAAAAGGGGAGAATATGTGAGTTAGAAAAATTACTAGATAAAGATCAAGCTAATCTTTGTATTGGGCATACGAGATGGGCAACGCATGGTAAACCTAGTAGGGTAAATTCTCATCCTCATAAATCAGGGATGGTTACAATTGTTCATAACGGAATAATTGAAAATTATGCTTCTTTAAAAGAAGAATTAAAAAGTTTTGGTTATACTTTTCAAAGTGAAACGGATACAGAAGTAGCAGCTGCTGAAATTGATTATTTATATTCAAAAGAAAAAGATAAATTAAAAGTATTAGAAAAATTAGAAACAAAGTTACGAGGAAGTTATGCTTTGCTTATTTTATTTGAAGATGAGATTGATACTATTTACGCTTTAAGAAAAGGAAGCCCATTAATTGTTGCTAAGAGTTCTAATGGAAATTTTGTTGCATCAGATATTCCAGCTATTCTTGATTATACTAGAAATTATTATTTACTTGATGAAGGAGAAATTGCTATTATAAAAAAAGATAGTATTAAATTTTATAAAGAAAATAAGGAAATAACTAAAAATTTATTAACTTTTGAATTTGATATTTCTAGTGCTAAGAAGGAAGGGTATAAACATTTTATGTTAAAAGAAATTCATGAGCAACCTAAAGCTATTCAAAATTTCTTAGAACATTATCTAAATAATTTAGATTTACTTCCCGATTTAGAAGGTTATGAAAAAATTCATATTGTTGCTTGTGGAAGTGCTTATCATGCTGGTTTAATAGGAAGTTTTTTATTTGAAGAATATGGAAATATTGAAGTAAACTGTTATGTTGCTAGTGAATATCGTTATAAAAAGAATTTTTTAAATGAAAAAACATTAGTTATTTTGATTTCCCAATCGGGGGAAACGGCTGATACAATAGCTTCATTAAGACTTTCTAAAGAAAAGGGGGCAACAACTTTAGGAATAGTTAATGTAGTTGGCTCAACAATTGCAAGAGAAGCAGACCAAGTTATTTACATTAATGCTGGATGTGAAATTGCTGTTGCAACTACGAAAGCTTATACTTTACAAGTTTTAACGTTAAGTTTATGTGCTTTTAAATTAGGTCTTACTAAAAGAACAATAACTTATGAGCAAAAGAATAAAATAATTGAAGCTTATCAAAAATTACCTAAAGAAATATCTGATATGTTAAAAATTGATTATAAAAAATATGCTAAAAAAATTTATAAACATAAGAATGCATTCTTTATTGGAAGATTAATTGACTATTATATATCACTTGAAGGTTCTTTAAAATTAAAAGAAATTTCATATATTCATTCAGAAACTTATGCAGCTGGAGAACTTAAACATGGGACAATTTCTTTGATTGAAGAAGGAACACCTGTGATTGCTGTTATTACTGATAAAAGAATAGCTGAAAAAACAATTAGTAATATTAAAGAAGTTCGTGCAAGGGGAGCTTATACTTTAGTGTTAAAACAAAAGAATATTGAAATAAGTCAAGATAATTATGATGATATAATTGAAATTGAAACGTTAAATGATTTAGTATCAGCTATTTTGTCAATTATTCCTTTACAAATGTTAGCTTATGAAGTTGCCGATATGTTAGGATATGATATTGATAAACCTAGAAATTTAGCTAAAAGTGTAACTGTTGAATAGAAATTTCACATTTGTGAAGTTTTTTTTCTTAATTTGCAAAATTTTCAAAAATGTTCAAGAGATTTTGAGTTTTTTCTTTACTAAATTTTCATTTTTTGATATAATGTGCATGGAAGTGATGGAGTATGGAACTTAAAGATGTAAAAGGAATTGGTACTAAAAGTTTGGCATTACTTAATAAATTAAATATCATGAGTGTTGAAGATTTAATTACCTATTATCCAGTTCGATACGATGTCTTAAAAAGGACTGATTTAAATAATATTCAAGATGATATGCACTTAATTGTCGATGGCAAAGTTGAATCAGTGCCACTTGTTATTAGAATTAAAGCTGGACTTAATAAAATGAATTTTAGGCTTGTTACAAAAGATAGAATTTTTGGAGTTTCAATTTTTAATAGAGCTTTCATGAAACAACATTTAGCGATTGGGACTAGTGTTATTGTAATTGGAAAATATGATAAAACTAAAAATGTTATAACGGCTAGTGATATAAAGTTAGGTACTCTTGGTAATACAGAAAAAATTGAACCAGTTTATCATTTAACAAATGGAATTACAAATAAAAATATTTCAACTTTTATAAATATGGCTTTACTAGAAATAGGTAAAAATGTTCCTGATTATATTCCTGATTATTTAATCGAGAAATATCATTTTGTTAATAAGAAGTTAGCTTTAAATATTATTCATAATCCGAGTGATTTGGAAAAATTAAAAGAAGTTACTACTAGACTTAAATATGAAGAATTATTTGAATTTATGTTTAAAATAAATTATTTAAAAAAAGAAAATATGAAGCAAAATGGTTTAAAAAGAAAAATTTTAAAGAAAGATATTAATGAAATTTGTAAAATATTGCCATTTAAGTTAACAAATGATCAAAAGAATGTTATTGAAGAAATTCGCTTAGATTTAAATAGTGAAAAAAGAATGAATAGGCTTTTACAGGGTGATGTTGGAAGTGGAAAGACGATTGTTAGTATTATTGCTATGTATATGAATCATTTGAGTGGTTATCAAAGTGCTTTGATGGTGCCAACTGAAATTTTGGCACTTCAACATTATAATAATATTAAGAGTTTACTAGGAAATTTAATTAACGTGGAATTGTTAACAGGCTCTACGTCTAAAAAAGATAAAGCAAGAATTTATGAAGAATTAGAAAATGGTAAAATTTCAATTGTTGTTGGTACGCATGCTTTAATTCAAAGTGATGTTGTTTATCATAATTTAGGTTTAGTTGTAACGGATGAACAACATAGGTTTGGAGTTAATCAAAGAGAAAATTTAAAGAATAAAGGAGTAAGTCCTGATGTCTTATATATGAGTGCAACTCCTATTCCAAGAACTTATGCTTTAACTATTTATGGTGATATGGAAGTATCAACAATTAAGGAAATGCCAAAAGGACGTCAAGAAATAACGACAATTTTAAAGAATACTTCAGAAATAACTGATGTTTTGAATTTAATGTATGAAGAGTTAAAGTTAGGGCATCAAATTTATGTGATTGCACCTTTAATTGAGGAAAATGATAGTAGTAATTTGATTAGTGTTAATGAGCTTAAAGATAAAATGAATTTAGCTTTTGGAAAGAAATACAAAATTGATTTAGTTCATGGTAAAATGAATAGTGTAGTAAAAGATGAAATTATGAACAAATTTAAAGAACATGAAATTGATATTTTAATTAGTACGACAGTTATTGAAGTTGGAATTGATGTTAAGAATGCTAGTATGATGGTAATTTTTGATGCTAATAGGTTTGGCTTGTCAACACTTCATCAATTACGTGGAAGAGTGGGACGAGGTAATATTAAATCAACTTGTATTTTAATATCCGATCAAGATACAAAACGTTTAGAAATTTTACAAGAGACAAATGATGGTTTCAAAGTAAGTGAAGAAGATTTTAAACTTCGAGGTTCGGGTGATTTATTTGGAACTAAGCAAAGTGGGGATATGAGTTTTAAAATAGCAAACATTAGAGAAGATTATGAAATTTTATTGCAAGCTAATAAAGATGCTAAAGAATTTTTGAATACTGCTTCTCTTAATAATTTAAAATTAAGGGATACTTTAATTAGTAAAGTTAAAAATAGTGGTGTCAAGTAATAAAATATTTTTGAAAAATTTATGACTTTGTATTGACTAATTTTGAAATATGTAATAAGATTAAGATGTATGGTTAAACCATACATACACTTACGGTTTTAGTGAGTGTATATTCAACCAAAACCCCCTGAAATCCTAGCCGAGAGGCTAGGATACTTTGTTTTATAAGGAGTTTTAATGATTATTTTTTTGTTTCAACCACCATTTAACCACCCAATATATAGTATTTTTTAATAATTTTAAAGTGATTTATAATTACTACTCGTAAAGATAACATAAAAAATGACATTATGACATTATGACATTATATTTTAGTGGTGGTACACACAAACTTAATGTCATAAATTATATATTGAAATAAAAGAATATTTTTAAACTAAACTAACAGTCGAGTTCATATATAATTTTTTATAGTATAATATTTTCGAGGTGAACGATTATGGATAATAATAAAATAGGAAAATTTATTGCATCTCGTAGAAAAGAAAAGGGATTAACACAACAAGAACTTGGAGATAGACTATTTGTAACTGATAAGGCAGTTAGTAAATGGGAACGTGGATTAAGTCTTCCTGATATAACACTTTTAGAAAAATTAGCAATTCAATTAGATGTTGATGTTTCTGAAATACTTTGTGGAGAATGCGGTAAAAAGGAAAAAATAAATATTCAAGAAGAAATAGATAAAGCCGTTGCAATTATTGAAGAAAATCAACTTCAAAATAAAAGAAAAATTAAAAAAAAGATAAAAAAACTTAGTATTATATCATTATCTGTTCTTACGCTCTTTTTTGCAACATTTCTAATTAGATATAACTATTATCACCCATCAATAATTAAAGAAGGTAATAATAATTATGAAATAGGTTTTTTTGGATTATATAACATTGAACAAAATGGATTAGATGAATTTATAGAAATTATGGAGAAAACCGAAAAACAAAATAACTTAAATTCTAACATTAATATGTTAAATATTGAATTATCTAAAAAAGGTAATATAAAAAAGATTAGTTTATCAATTAATTATTTTGATAATAAATATAATTATGTAGGAAGAGGAAATTATAGTTATAAAGATAGAAATTTAAATTACTCTTATGAGAGTGTAGATGAATGTAAAACTGTAAGTGATTGTGAAGTTAATAGAAAATTAGTTAATGATTATGCGAAAAGTTTAAATATAAAATATTTAAGTGATAAATTTAAAAAGATTCCTTTTAAAGAACAAATTAAGTTAAGTAGTTTGAAATTTTATGAGGTTTCAATGTACCCTAATCAAAAGTTTTCTGAATCTACAAGTGTCTTTGACATGAGAGACAATAAAGAAATAAAAGCATTAACTTTAACAGATTATAAAGATGGTAAAGGTGGAATAATAGAAACTGGTATTTATTTGGTTATTACACTTAATGATGGCAGTAGTACTATTGCAGATGAAACATATAAATATATTATTGATAATGTAGATGGTGATATTAAAAAAACAGATTATACTATGGAAACAGATTATTATATAAATGGAAATAACCAATTATTATTTACAAGAGATTATGGTAATAATTGGATTGAAACAGATTTATCGCCTAATGAAGTAAAAGAAACATTAAATTTTTATAAAGATATTTCTCTTCAAAACAGTAGTTGGTTTATTTCAACAAATGAACTAATTCCTATTGCATATTTTTATGGCGAAAAACCGAAGTTAAAAATATCTGTTGATAATGGAGCAACTTGGAATGATAAAACTTTTGATATTATGGATAGTGATATGTATAAAGATATAACACGTAGAATTGTAGGATTTACTAATCAAAATTTTGGTTATGTTGCACTAGGTACTGATTGGACTATGGGTAGTGGTGAGATAAAAAAGGCATTTTTAACAACAAATAGTGGTAAAGATTGGGAAAGTATTGACTTGCCTGAAAATTGTACAAGTAAAACCTTAATGGATTTTATAATGTATGATGAGAATAATGGAATTGTTTTACTCAACAATAATCAAGAAAGTGAATTTCCATATATGTATATGACAACAGATAAAGGCAAAAATTGGGAAAAAGTAGAATATGCACATAGAGTAGTTAAAGAAGTTGATTATATAAGTAATATAGATTCTTTAGATAAAAAAGATGATCAATATATTATGATTTTAAGTCAAGGTGATTCATCAACTAAAAAAATTAGATTAAAATCAGCAGATTTAAAAAATTGGATATATGATTCAACCTTTACTAGTAATATTCATACTGTTGGATAGATTGGAGAAATATATGAAAAAAATATTTAGTTCTTTGTCAAGTAGTGTTGATGAAACATAAATAAGGCTAATGTAACAATGGTTTTTAAGTATTTAGGATATGCTAAAATTAATATTTATTTACATATGTTTAAAAGTAAGTTAGATTATAGTTTGAACAATTAATTGATTAAATAATAAATAGTTTATTATACTGTATTATTTATTGATTATTGAATATATTATTAAAGTAAGGTAGCAATTATCTTACATGACTATTTTTACTTAAGATTATTGACATTTTGAGTAAAATATAGTATATTATTATTGCATTTAAATAAGTGCAACAATAAATGTTAGTCGCTTCTGGGTGGTGCGAGCTATAAATGATCCCAGTCGAGAAATGTTAGTCGCTTCCAGGTGGTGCGAGCTATAAATGATCCTGGTTGTAAATGTTAGAAACTTCACTTTTTAGTGGAGTTTTTTATTATATATGGTATAATTGTATATGGAGTGATTCAAATGAAGATTGAGACAGGATATTTATATCACATTAAAGATGAATTTTTTGATAAAATAAATAGCAAAGGCATTATGATTAATCATGAAAATGGTCATTCTAGACCCTCATATCTTGCAATTAAAGATAAGGACATATTATGGTTTATACCTTTAAGTACTAAAGTAGATAAATATAAAAAGGTTATAGAACAGAAATTAAAAAAATATGGCTTTTGTAGGACTATTTTGATTAAAAAAATTGTCAATCGTGAACAAGTAATTTTAATTCAAAATGCTTTTCCTACTTTAGAAAAGTATATTCAAAATGTGCATACTATTGATGGCAAAGCGGTACATATTTCTATAGCTCTTCAAAGAGAAATAATAAATGATTTTAATTATATGTTAACTTTAAAA